>NZ_DATNGK010000294.1:0-27587 GCF_035605935.1 Actinocrinis sp.
CCCGCTTCGCGACCGATATGCAGTTGCGGTTGTTGTATCGCCACTCGATTCCCAAATCGTCGAGCGCGCCGGTAAACAGATTGCGAATGTCCCCGCTCTCGTTGGTGAAGTGGTAGCGCGGATACTCGTACCGCTTCTTCAATCCCGCTACCATCCGCGTGGTCCAGTTCGTCACACGGCAACCGTCCGAATGGATCAGTCCTCGGACGAACTCTCGGGTGTGTTGCTCGACAACGTACTCTTGCCACTCCTGAAGAACGATCGGCCGTTCGTGCTTCTTGCCCCGCCCGTGCTGCGGAAGCATGCACACCCAGTGCCTAGAGTAAGACTTCACCTCTGTGCAGCCCTTCCGCTGCACGCGGCCAGTCTTGGGCCCAGGTATCACCTGGCGCATCGCTTGCTCAGCGGCCTCGATGAGGCCAGGCCACGCGTCCGCGCAGAAGATGGACAGCGTGTGCTGCTTGTACTTGTCGATGATGTGGCCGTCACCCAGATAGAGACCAAGGACGTACGCGTACGCGCTGTTGTCTAGGGTGTGCCCGTGGCAGGCAGGGCATGACTCCCAGCGTGCCAGCGGGTAAGACTCCGGGTGCAACTGGCGGTCGAGGTGCTTCCAATAGCCGATCGTTCCGACTGGCACGCCGAGTTGTGAAGCTACTTCCCGATTCGATAATCCAGCACGCAGTAGGCTAATAGCATTTATTCGAACCCGGGAATCGTGAATTGAATTGCTCATGAATTGAGCATGCCAGACGGAAAATGTACTGTACAAACAAAACAGCCGACCACGTAGTGGACGGCTGTTCAGTGCGGGGTGCGGGATTCGAACCCGCACGCCCTTTCGGGCAGATGGGTTTGAGCCATCAGCGTATACCATTTCGCCAACCCCGCAGAGTTGCTGACGGCAGCATACCGGATCGTGGAGAGCTCCGGCCTCCTGGTTTGCCGTCCACTAAGCTTGGCCGCAGACCAGCAGTGCCAAGACGACGAGGGGCAGCCGAGATGACCGCCGACGACAAAGGCCAGGCGCGAAAGCGCGTGGTGATCGCCGAGGACGAGGCCCTGATCCGGATGGACCTCGCGGAGATGCTGCAAGAAGAGGGCTACGAGGTCGTCGGGCAGGCCGGCAACGGCGAGGACGCGGTGAAGCTGGCCGCCGAGCACCGGCCCGACTTGGTGATACTCGACGTGAAGATGCCGGTGCTCGACGGGATCTCGGCCGCCGAGCGGATCGGCGCCGAGAAGATCGCGCCGGTGCTGATGCTGACCGCCTTCTCGCAGCGCGAGCTGGTCGAGCGGGCCCGCGACGCCGGGGCGATGGCGTACCTGGTCAAGCCGTTCTCGAAGGCGGACCTGGTGCCGGCGATCGAGATGGCCACCAGCCGGTACGAGGAGTTGCGCGCGCTGGAGAACGAGGTCGCCGACCTCGCCGCACGCTTTGAGACCCGCAAGCTGGTCGACCGCGCCAAGGGCCTGCTTCAGGCACAGCTCGGGATGACCGAGCCGGAGGCGTTCCGCTGGATTCAGAAGACGTCGATGGACCGGCGGCTGACGATGCGTGAGGTCGCGCAGGCTGTGATCGACGGGACCGGCGCGCCGAAGGCTGAGGGCGGCGACGCCGAGGCGAAGACCGAGGGCTAAGGGCGGCGGCCGGCGCGGTCGAGGGCTGGACGTTGCCTGGCGGCGCTGGCATTTGCCGCGAGTGTCCGGCTGGGCGGGACAGCGCGGCGCACGTAATCGCGCTGGCATGAGAAAGGGCGGACCCGCCTGGTGTCCGCCCTTTCAGCTTTTGAGCCGAGCTGCCCGTCACAGCACCTTGGAGAGGAACGAACGCGTCCGCTCGTGCTGCGGGTTGGCCAGCACCTCACGCGGGTTGCCGCTCTCGACCACGACGCCGCCGTCCATGAACACCAACGAGTCGCCGACCTCGCGGGCGAAGCCCATCTCGTGCGTCACCACGATCATGGTCATGCCGTCGTCGGCGAGCTGGCGCATGACCGCGAGCACGTCGCCCACCAGCTCCGGGTCCAGCGCCGAGGTCGGCTCGTCGAACAGCATCAGCTTGGGGCGCATCGCCAATGCCCGCGCGATTGCGACGCGCTGCTGCTGACCGCCGGACAGCTGGTTCGGGTACGCGGTCGCCCGGTCCCCGAGCCCGACCTTCTCCAGCAGTTCGCGGGCGTGCGCCCGCGCGGAGTCCCTCGGCTCGCCCTTGACCCGGATCGGCGCCTCGACGATGTTCTCGATCGCCGTCATGTGCGGGAACAGGTTGAACCGCTGGAACACCATGCCGATCTCGGTACGCTGCCGGGCCACCTCGCGCTCGTGCAGCTCGTGCAGGCGCGAACCGCGTTGCTGGTAACCCACCAGCTCGCCGTCCACGCTCAGCCGCCCGGCGTTGATCTTCTCCAGGTGGTTGATGCAGCGCAGGAAAGTCGACTTGCCGGACCCGGACGGGCCGATCAGGCACATCACCTCGCGCGGCAGCACCTTGAGGGTGATGCCTTGGAGCACCTCGACGCGGCCGTAGGACTTGTGCACGTCCAGGGCCTCGACCATCGGTGTGGCCGGCATCGTGGTGGCCGTGGTCGCGCGCGTCGCCGCCGCGGGAGCCACGTCAGCACTCTGCGCCTGCGTCTCGGGCACGGCGTCGTCCTCGGGAGTGGGCACGGTGGTCATGCGCCGCCTCCTCGTGCGTCGCGGTTCGGAATCGCGGGCAGCCGGTGCGTCACGCCGATGTTGCGGACGAAGAACTCGCGGAACTTCTGCGGCGGGGTCGGCGGCAGGCCGCGTACTGAGCCGCGCGCGTAGTGCCGCTCCACGTAGTACTGACCGGCCGTCAGGATCGAGGTCGCCACGAGGTACCAGATCGACGCGACGACGAGCAGCGGCACCACCTTGTAGTTGGCGTTGTAGATCCGCTGCACCGAGACCAGCAGGTCGAAGCTCGCGATCACCGAGACCAGCGAGGTCGTCTTGAGCATGCCGATGGTCTCATTGCCGGTCGGCGGGATGATCACGCGCATCGCCTGTGGCAGCACGATTCGGCGCATGATGAGCAGCCTGCGCATGCCGAGCGCGCACGCCGCTTCGTTCTGGCCCTCGTCCACCGACAGGATTCCGGCGCGCACGATCTCGGCCATGTACGCCGCCTCGTTGAGGCCGAGGCCGAGGATCGAGGCTGCGAACGTCGTGATCAGTGTCGTGGTCGACCAGGTGTGGAAGCTGGGCCCGAACGGGATGCCGATCGAGATGGTCGGGAACAGCGCCGCGATGTTGTACCAGAAGATCAGCTGTACCAGGACCGGGGTGCCGCGGAAGAACCAGATGTAGACCCAGGCCGACGACGAGACCACCGGATTGTCGGACAGTCGCATCACCGCCAGGATCACGCCGCCGACGATGCCGATCACCATGGCGATCAGCGTCAGCCACAGGGTCGCCAGCAGGCCGTGCAGCACCTGACTGGTGAACAGGTACTGGTTGATGATCCAGCCCTGCCAGCGGGTGTTGGTCGCGAGGTTGTGCACCAACATCGCGAGCAGGACGGCGATGATCGCCGCCGCGACCCACCGGCCGGGGTGGCGCACCGGCACGGCCCGTATCGTCTCGGGCCGTGCTCGCTGCGCCTGCGCCGTAGCTTGTTCGCTCACTTGCTCACTCACGCAAAGCTCAGCTCGTGGCGCCGTTGATCACGGGATTGGTGATCGCGCCGTCCTGGATGCCCCACTTGCTGAGGATCTGCGTGTAGGTGCCGTTCGAAATCAGAACCTTGAGCGCGGCGAGGACCGCGTTGGACATCCCGTTGCCCTTCGGGATCGCGATGCCGTAGGGCGCGGTGCCGTAAGGCGCACCCGAGATGATGAACTTGCCCGCGGACTGCTTGGCCGCGTACGCCGCGACCGGCGAGTCGGCGAGCACGCCGTCCGCGCGGCCGCTGGAGAGCGCGAGGTTCGCGCCGTTCTGGTCATCGAAGGACAGGCCCTTGACCGCGGGCTTTCCGGCGGTGGAGCAGGTCTTGGTGTCGGCCGGGATGTCGGTGCTCTCCTGCGTGGTGCCCTTCTCGACCGCGATGGTCTTGCCGCACAGCGACACGTCATTGGGCTTGAGCCCCTCCGGGTTGCCCGCCTTGACCATCAGGGAGCTGCCCGCTGAGAAGTAGGTGACGAAGTCGACGGTCTTCTCGCGCTCCTTGGTGTCCGTGAAGGAGGACATGCCCAGGTCGTACTTGTTCGCCGCGAGGCCCGCGATGATGCTGTCGAAGGTCACGTTCTGCACGGTCACCTTCAGGCCCAGCTCCTGGCCGAGCGCCTGGGCCAGGTCGGCGTCCATTCCGATGATCGTCTTACCGTCGCTGGCGAAGAACTCGTTCGGCGCATACGAGGCGTCGGCGGCCACGATGAGCGTGCCCTTCGACTTGACGTCCGCCGGAACCAGCGACTTCGGGTCGTTCCCGGCGCTCGCCGACGCGCTCGACCCCGATCCGGAGCCTGCGGAGGTGGCCGGGTTGCTCGCGCAGCCGGCGGCGAGCAGGGCGGCGGCGGCGAGGATTGCGCCGGCCGCGACGGCGCGGTGCCCGATGAGCTGTGGCATGAAGAGATCCGCTTCCTTCGTTCGTGGCGTAGGGGCTGCTGCGCCGCATGGTTTCACTTGGCTATTGCAACCGGAAGAACCGTGTTCATCTTGTTGCCTTCTGGCGCGCCTGATCGAGGCGCGCGTGGGGATGTTATCCGTTTCGTGATCTCTCGCGGGCTATGCCGTGTTTGTCACTGACTGGTGGCAGGCCGTGCGCGGCGACGCGCGGGCCCCGGCGCGTGCTTACCCGAACGGCCGTACGCCGACGGGGTGAACCGCGCTCGCGGCGCGCCCGAGGCTCGGCCATGATCGCAGGTGATCGCCGAATACGCCGATCTACGTGCGGCGGGACACGTGGATTTCACATAACGAGACGATCAAGTGTAGAGCAAACCCCTGCCCAGTCAGCAGGCAGCGCACTACTCTCTCCCGCAATCCATGCGGATTCGCCTACGAGGCTTGGTCGGAAGAAGCGGGTGCCAAAACGCTCCCGCCTCCGGTGCCCTGCCACTACGAGGGAGAGAGTTTTTATGCGAAGCACTTCGCTCTACAAGATGAGCGCGGTCATCGCCGTCGGTGCTTTGGCCCTGGCCGGATGCGGCTCCCGGGGAGGGAGTTCGTCGAGCGGCAGCACCAGCGGCGGCAGTGGCGGCACGACGGTGGAGATCGGGGTGGACGCCCCGCTGACCGGTTCGCTTGCCGCGCTGGGCCTGGGCATCCAGAACTCGACCGACCTGGCGGTGAAGACCGCGAACAAGAACAACGAGGTGCCGGGGGTCACCTTCAAACTGGTGGCCAAGGACGACCAGGCGAACCCGACGATCGGCCAGCAGAACGCCACCGCGCTGGTGGCCGACAGCAACATCGTCGGCGTGGTCGGCCCGCTCAACTCCAGCGTCGCGCAGTCGATGCAGCAGGTGTTCAACCAGGCCAACGTGACCCAGGTCTCCCCGGCGAACACCAACCCCTCGCTTTCCCAGGGCCCGAACTGGCAGACCAGCAAGGTGCGGCCGTACAAGTCGTACTTCCGCGTGGTGACCACGGACGCGGTCCAGGGTCCGTTCGCCGCCGACTACGTCTACAACGACCTGAAGATCACCAAGGTCGCCACGGTGAACGACGGCAAGACCTACGGCGCCGGCCTCGCACAGACGTTCACGCAGGAGTTCAAGAAGCTCGGCGGCACGATCACGGTGGCGCAGACGATCTCGGACACCAGCACCGACTACTCCGCGGTGGTCAGCGCGGTGAAGAGCTCCGGCGCGCAGCTGCTGTACTACGGCGGCGAGTACCCGCAGGGCGGTCCGCTCTCCAAGCAGCTCAAGGCCGGCGGAGACAACATCCCGGTCATGGGCGGCGACGGCATGCAGGACCCGACCTACATCAAGCTGGCCGGCGCCGCGTCCAACGGTGACTACGCCACCGTGCCGGGTGCGCCGATCTCGACGCTGGCCTCCGCCAAGACCTTCATCTCGAACTACACCGCGGCCGGTTACTCCGCGCCGTACTCGGTCTACGGCGGCTACTCCTACGACGCCGGCTGGTCGATCATCGAGGCGGTCAAGGCGGTCGTGGCGGCCAACGGCGGCAAGGTGCCCAGCAGCTCCGCCGACTTCCGGCAGAAGGTGGAGGCCGCGATGCAGAACGTCTCCTTCGACGGAGTCACCGGCCACGTGTCCTTCGACCAGTACGGCGACACCGGTAACAAGCAGCTGACCATGTACAAGGTCGAGAACGGCGCTTGGGACAACGGCGTCAAGGTCGGTACGTTCGGCGGCTGATGTCAGACCGCGGTCCTACGAGGAATCCGGTCTCAAGCGCGGAGGGCGGCTACCACAGCGCCCTCCGCGCGGCCATGCTTGAACTAACCTTCGTCCTCGTCCCTGTCCCGATCCGGAAGGACGCCCCGTGACAACCACGGTCTTCCTTCAGCTGGTGACCAACGGCATCGCGCAGGGCGCGATGTACGGATTGATCGCCGTCGGCTACACCATGGTCTACGGCATCATCCAGCTGATCAACTTCGCCCACGGCGAGTTCTTCATGTTCGGCGGCTTCGGCGCGCTGGCGGTCTATCTGTGGATCCCGCCAGTCCAGCACCTGCCGCTGCTCGCCGCCCTGCCCATCATGCTCATCGGCGGCATGATCGCGTCGGTGATCATCGCCATCCTCGCGGAACGCTTCGCCTACCGGCCGCTGCGCAACGCGCCACGGCTGGCGCCCCTGATCACCGCCATCGGCGTGTCGATCCTGCTGCAACAGCTCGTCTTCCTGTGGTACCCGCAGCCCGGCGGCCACAAGGTGACCATCGGCGTGAACGCGCCGGTGCAGTTCCCGACCTTCACCGGCAAGCCGTTCCACCTCGGCGGCGTGCTTCTTCAGCGCGCCGACCTGCTCACGGTGATCGTGGCGGTGATCTGCATGGCGTACCTCGCGTACTTCGTGATGAAGACGCGCACCGGCCGCGCGATGCAAGCTACCGCGCAGGACCCTGACACTGCTCGGCTGATGGGCATCAACACGGACCGGGTCATCGTCGTCGCGTTCGTGCTCGGCGCGGCCTTCGCGGCCGTGGCCGCAATCACTTATGGGCTGCGGTTCGGGCAGGTGTCCTTCGACATGGGCTTCTCCGCCGGACTTAAGGCGTTCACCGCGGCTGTGCTCGGCGGCATCGGAAACATCTACGGCGCGATGGTCGGCGGTCTGGTGCTCGGCATCGCGGAGCAGGTGACCACCGGTGTTCTGGCCAGCTACCACGCGACCCAGCAGTGGGGTACCGCGTGGCAGGATGTGTGGGCGTTCCTGCTGCTGATCATCGTCCTGCTGGTCAGGCCGCAGGGTCTGCTCGGCGAGCGAGTCGCGGACAGGGCGTGAGCGGGATGACCGAACAAGTACCGGAGTGGGGCGCCAGCGACCAGCCGCCGCAGACCCCGCTCGCCGCGCGCCAGGAGGAGGCGCCTACGGTCAACCCGGCCGTCGCCAAGGCGCTGGTCGCGGTCGGCGCCTTCGCTTCGCTGGTCTCCACTTTCCTCGCCTGGACCTGGACCTCGTCGTTCCCCGGTGACCTGTCGGTCACCGGCTATCCGGGCGGCAACCAGGTCATCACCCTGACCGTCAGTGTCCTGCTGATCCTCGCGCTCGGGCCCGCATACGGCGTGCCCGGACTGCGGTGGCTCGCGCCGCGCGGATACGTGTGGCTGCTGCGCGGGCTGGCTCTGGCCAACCTGGCATCGACCTGGTACATCCTGCTCGCGGTCGTGATCGAGCTCAACGGCCTGGCGAACTGGGTGTCAGGCTCCTGGGTCGCCTTGATCGCTACTGCGCTGCCGGTCGTCGGCTCGTTCCTGCTGCCCGACGACCACCACGACGCGGCCAGAGCGCGGCCGATGCCGCGTTGGATCCAGGCGGCGGTGATCCTCGTCGCGATCATTATCGCGATGTTCGTCGCCGACTACGGCATTACCACCGGCTTCACCGAGCAGTTCATCGGCTTCGCGCTGGCGGTCGGGTTCGCGGCCTGGGGCCTCAACTCCAGCGGCGTGCTGTCCCGGTTGACCGGGCTGACCGCGCAGAACCGGGTAGCCACCTCGGTGGCCGCGTTCGTCGCCGCGCTGTTGTTCGTGTTCCTGCAGACCTCTGATCAGTACAACACCATCGCTGACGACATCCTGATCTTCGCGACGGTCGCGCTCGGGCTGAACATCGTGGTCGGCCTCGCCGGCCTGCTCGACCTCGGCTACGTCGCGTTCCTCGGCGTCGGCGCGTACAGCGCGGCACTCGTCTCCGGCGCGATCTCGTCCCGGTACGCGCACACGGTGCTGCCGTTCTGGGGCCAGATCCTGATCGGCGTGTCCGTCTCGATCATCGCGGGTGTCATCATCGGCGCCCCGACCCTGCGGCTGCGCGGTGACTATCTCGCGATTGTCACGCTCGGCTTCGGTGAGATCTTCCGGATCGTGGTCAACAACCTCAACGGCCAGTCGGGGCCGGACCTGACCAACGGTCCCGAGGGCGTCTACGGCGTGCCCGACCTGAAGTTGTTCGGGTACGACTTCGGCGCGAGCCATCAGCTCTTCGGGGTCACCTTCGGCAAGTTCGGCAATTACTACCTGCTGTTGCTGGTCGCGATGGCGATCGTGGTCTTCATCTTCGCGCGGGTCAACGACTCGCGCATCGGCCGCGCGTGGGTCGCGATCCGGGAGGATGAGACGGCGGCCGGCGCGATGGGCATCCACGGTTACCGGTTCAAGCTGCTCGCGTTCGGTCTCGGCGCGGCGCTGGCCGGGTTCGCGGGCACGATCAACGCGCACCTGCTGAACACGGTCACGCCGGACCAGTATCTGTTCTCCGCGTCGGCGCCGCCGAACTCCGCGTTCCTGCTCGCGGCTGTCGTGCTCGGCGGAATGGGCACGATCACCGGTCCGCTGCTCGGTGCGGCGCTGCTGTACCTGGTGCCGGCCAAGTTCGAGTTCTTCCAGAACAAGCAGCTGCTGCTGTTCGGCTTGGCGCTGATCCTGATGATGCGCTTCCGGCCAGAGGGCCTGGTGCCGAACAAGCGCAGGCAGCTGGAGTTCCACCAGGAGGAGGTCGCCGAGGCCGAGGCCCATCAGGTGGTCGAGGCGCAGCCGGAAGCGGAGGCCGTGGCATGACGACCATGACGACGACTGGAACCGCTGACACGGTCGGCACCACGGTGCTCGAGGCGCGCGGCGTGACCATGCGGTTCGGCGGACTGACCGCGGTAGACAGCGTGGACCTGACGGTCGGCGACCGCGAGATCGTCGGTCTGATCGGCCCGAACGGCGCCGGCAAGACGACGTTCTTCAACTGCCTGACCGGCCTCTACGTGCCCACCTCCGGCGAGGTGCGCTACAAGGGCGCGGTGCTGCCCTCCAAGCCCTACCGGGTGACCCAGGCGGGTATCGCGCGCACCTTCCAGAACATCCGGCTGTTCGCCAACATGACAGTGCTCGAAAACGTCATGGTGGGGAGGCACTGCCGCAGCAAGGAGGGGCTGTTTTCGGCGATCGGGCGCGGTCCGCGCTACCGGGCGGCCGAGCGCGAGGCCCGGGAGAACGCCCGCGAGCTGTTGGACTTCCTCGGCATCGGCCGGCACGCGGGCACGTTGGCCCGCAACCTGCCTTACGGTGACCAGCGCAAGCTTGAGATCGCCAGGGCGATGGCCAGCGACCCCGGCCTGCTCCTGCTGGACGAGCCGACCGCGGGCATGAACCCGCAGGAGACCAGGGCCACCCAGGAGGTCGTGTTCAAGATCCGCGAGCGCGGCTTGGCCGTGGTCGTGATCGAGCACGATATGCGCTTCATCTTCGGCCTCTGCGATCGGGTCGCGGTGCTGGTGCAGGGCCGCAAGCTGGTCGAGGGCACGCCTGAGGTCGTCCGCGCGGATGAGCGTGTCATCGCGGCGTACCTCGGCACTCCGTACGAGGAGGACGCTCCCGTCCGGGACGCAGTCGGCGGTTCGGTCGGCGCGGCCGGTGACGGGTCCGATGACGGGAGCGCCGCCACGGTGCGCGCCGCCGGCGAGGATGAAGGGACGGCCTCCTGATGGCCCTGTTGGAGGTGCGCGACCTGCACGTCGCCTACGGCAAGATCGAGGCGGTCAAGGGGATCAGCTTCTCGGTGGAGCAGGGCCAGATCGTCACGCTGATCGGTACGAACGGCGCCGGCAAGACCACGACGCTGCGCACCATCTCCGGACTGCTGCGCCCCGCGGCGGGCTCGATCACCTTCGACGGCAAGCCGATCCAGCACACCGCGGCGCACCAGATCGTCGAACGCGGACTCGCCCACTCCCCGGAGGGGCGGCACATCTTCCCGCGTATGACCATCGAGGAAAACCTGCTGCTCGGTGCGTACCTGCGCAAGGACTCGGCGGGCATCACGGACGACGTGTCCAAGGCGTACGCGATGTTCCCGATCCTCGGCGAGCGGCGCGCTCAGGCGGCTGGCACGCTCTCCGGCGGCGAGCAGCAGATGCTCGCGATGGCCAGGGCGCTGATGTGCAAGCCGCGGCTGCTGATGCTCGACGAGCCGTCCATGGGTCTGTCGCCGATCATGATGAAGCAGATCATGGACACCATCGCGGAGCTTAAGTCCGCCGGCACCACCATCCTGCTGGTCGAGCAGAACGCGCAGGCCGCGCTCTCGCTGGCCGACGAGGGGCACGTGCTGGAGGTGGGCCGTATCGCGTTGTCCGGCCGCGGTTCGCAGTTGCTGCACGACGAGAAGGTGCGCAAGACCTACCTCGGCGAGGAATAGCCAGAGGCGTCAGGGCCCGGACACGACCACACCGATCGTGTTCGGGCCCTGGCCGTCGGCGCGGCCGGGGCAGACCTGCCGCAGCAGGTTGGCCAGGTCGGTGGAGTAGCGCTCGCCCAGAATGGTGAACCGGTCGATGACGCCGGCCGGGCCGTCCGCGACGACGTCCACGAAGCCCATCGACTCGCCGATCGGGACGGTCGCGCAGTTGGTGACGGTTAGCTCCAGCTTCACGTTCATTCCAGCCACGGGCAGCGGGGCCACGGACGGCGGCGGATCGGCGCGGGCGGTCACGCCGTTCTCGCTGATGTAGTACGCGATGATCCGGACTTTCGCCCCCCGCACCGGTGAGACGTGGAGATTGACGTCGATCCTGCGCTGCGCGGCGGAGACGACATAAGCGTCGTGATAAGCGACGATGACGCTGAACGCGGCGTAGTTGGGCGCTGGGGCCTGCGCCGAGAAGTGCATCGTGAGGCTCGGGCTCGGCGCTGTCGTGCCGTGTGTTGCCCACAGCGCCGCGCCGAGCACCGCGGTGGCGAGCGTGGTCATCGCGGCCGGGCGCAGGTCGCGAGAGCGCCCGGCAGGGTGGGGGAGCGGCTCGGAGGCGCCGTCCTCCTCGAACTCGATCTCCAGCGAGCCCGGCGAAGCCTCGTTCCGGGCGCGGGCGACCTCGCGGTCGAGAGCGTGTCGCTGAAAGTCGTCGGTGGCGATCTCGTACGCGGGGACCGTGCCGCGCGCGCGGGGTTCATCTGCCCCGCCGCGGCTTTCCGGGTCCGCTATTTCGCCGCCAGCCTTGCGCCTCATGCACTCCAGTGTCGGGCGTAAGGGCTTGCTGTGGAACGGCTCTTGACAGAGTTCCGTCGCGCCGCGAAGCTATCCGAGTTAGGAAAGTTATCTAACTTGAAACTCTCTTCGCAACACCGCCCGGCGTGCGGCGCGATTCCGGGCACATACCCTCATCAAGGAGCGAGCAGATGGCTTCGCGCACCATGACGTACCTCGCGCAACACCGGCTCATCGCGGCGACGACCGCGGTAGCCGCGAGCGCCGGATGCATGATCGGCCTCGCGGCGACCGGCGCCCAAGCCGCCACGCCCACGCACGCCTTCCCGACGCACGTCACGTACAAGGTCGGTGTCACGCCCTCGGCGTCTCAGTCCTCTAAGGACGCCAAGGTCGAGGCAGCGTACAACGCGTGGAAGTCGACCTACCTCGTGCACGGCTGCGCTTCGAACGAGTACTACGTGTCCACCAAGGGCGACGGCGACGCGCCTAACAACGGTCCGGTGTCCGAAGGCCAGGGCTACGGCATGAACATCGTGCCGTTGATGGCCGGTTACGACGCGAACGCGCAGACCGAGTTCAACGGCCTGTGGCAGCTGGTCAAGGACCACGAGGACCAGTACGGCCTGATGCAGTGGCAGCTGGATGGCAAGAGCTGTAAGTACGCCGACAGCGGCACGCCGGACGCCGCCACCGACGGCGACCTGGACATCGGCTACGGCCTGATCCTGGCCGACAAGCAGTGGGGCGGCTACACCTCGGCCGCCAAGACCTGGCTGGCCAACTTCTACGCGCACGACGTCGCCTCGGACGGGCACTTGAAGTGCGAGGACGACGGTCCGAGCACCGACACCCGGCCCAGCGACATGATGCTCGATCACCTGCGTGCGTTCGCCGCATACGACACCACGCACAACTGGGCGAAGGTTGTCTCGCGCACCGAGGCGATCGTCTCCGAGTTCACCGCGTCCTACTCGTCGGCCTACGGGCTGCTGTCCGACTTCGTGGTCAATGCCAACACCACCAGCCCGAAGCCGGCGCCCGCCAACTACCAGGAAGACCAGCCGGACAACATCGTCGGCTACAACTCGATCCGCGTCCCGTGGCACATGGGCACAGACGCTCTGCTCTACGGCGCTTCGACGGCGTCAGTGTCCTACAACGACGCCAAGAAGTGGTCCGCGTGCGCGAAGAAGGTCTCCGGCGGCAACCCGCAGAAGGTCTACCCGCACATCAAGCTGGGTTGCACGGCCTATTCGACGAGCGACCAGGCGGAGGAGGCCGGCGACTCGGTGGGTCCGGCCGCGATGGCCGCAGGGGACCAGGCGTGGACCGACACGCTGTGGAACTACCTGGCCACGAACCCGTTCGGCGACGGCTACTTCGGCCAGACCATCAAGATGCTGGTCTACATCGTGATGGCGGGCGACTACTGGAACCCGGTCGCCTGACATACGCATCCACTCAAAAGGGGGAGTCGTAGGAAGGCAGCAGCAGGAAGCGCAGCCGTCCGACGCCTAGTCAGTTGTTCCACAGCATCGCGCAATACCCTGCCCGGCCGCTCCGCCAGTGGTCGGGCAGTCGCGCGTTCGCCGGAAGTGGGATGTCTACCGAGGTGACATTGCCCTGGACGCTACGCATCGTCATGTGCAAGACGCCCGGCTGCGAGTCGGCCTTGCTCGAAGAGGCGCTGTTCGGCCCGGTCGCGGAGCAGTCGTAGGCTCCGGAGAGCACGACCTCCAGCTGCTGGGTGCGGGTCAGGATCACGGGCGTACCGAAGTAGCTCAAGCTCAGATCGGATTGGCGCGCCTCGAGCTGAGTGACCGTCACGGTGCCGGAACCCGAGTCGGTCAGGTCGACGAGCAGGTTCAGGCTCAGGTCGTCCGCGCTCGGCGAGTACGCCGCGTCCACCACGGCGATGGTCGAGCGGGCCGCCTGGCGCTGCGCGGCCTGGGCGACCAGCGCGTTGCTGACGGTCCCGGCCAGCCCGGCGAAGACGACGGCGCCGATGGCGACTTTGCGGAACCGAGGCGGCAGTGCGGCCAGGGTCCAAGCCCGGCGCGGTCGCCAGCCAGCGGCGCTACCTGCGGCGAGGCTGCCGAGGACTTCGCGCTCGCTGACGAGTTTGGCTTCGCCGGGCTCGTTCGCCGCCTCGTCGTCCTCGAACTCGATATATAGCTTCGGTGCTGATCCGTTATGCTCTCGTGATACTCTCACGCTCACAGCATGCGACAGGGTGGGCGTTAGCGCCAGTAGCGTCCCGAAGAGGGCGTCTGACCCCATTTTGGGGGCGAATCAGCCGATCGACGACCCTGGCTGCGTTGCCGAAACATCCACAGACGACCCATGGTGTTGAATGAGGAGCGCGAGGATGCTCCGGCGCCTTGCCAGGCCCGCCGCTTGGCCGATTCGCTGTGCCGTACCCGATAATTGCGGCAATCCGCCGCTGATATTGCGTAACGTTAGACCCAAAATGGGATCAGACGCCCTCTAATCGTCACTAACGTTACGGAAATCACGGTTTGCGGATCAGGCAGCTGATCCGGGCAGTGCAGATCCGCCGCTCGTCCTCGTCGGTGATCACGATCTCGTAGGTGGCCAGCGAGCGGCCGAGGAACAGCGGCGTCGCCGTTCCGGTCACCACGCCGGAGCGGGCCGAGCGGTGATGCGTGGCATTGATCTCCACGCCGACGACCATCGCGCCCGGACCGGCGTGCACCGCGGCCCCGACCGAACCCATCGTCTCGGCCAGCGCGGCCGACGCCCCGCCGTGCAGCAGCCCGGCCGGCTGCGTGTTGCCCTTCACCGGCATGCTCGCCACGAGCCGTTGCACGGAGATCTCGCTGAAGCGGATGCCCAGCTTCTCGCCCAGAGTTCCACCGGTGGCGTACACATCCTGTACCAGGTCCTGGAACTCTTCGTCATCAGGCAGTCGCGCCTCGCCCATGTGCCGGGACATCCTTTCCGCGTCGTGGGCCCATTGATGTCGGACCCAGCGCATAGGATCGCATCCGTGGAGAAGACGGGAGTATCGGCAGTGAGCGAGACCGCACAGAGCACGGCAGGTACCGGCGCGGCGACTGCGCCTGTGGCCGCGTCCGTGGCTACGGCCACGGCCGGTGGCAAGCTGCTGCTGCTCGACGGCCACTCGATGGCCTACCGGGCTTTCTACGCGCTGCCCGCGGAGAACTTCACCATCTCCACCGGCCAGTCCACCAACGCGATCTACGGCTTCGCCTCGATGTTGATCAACGTGGTGCGCGACGAAGCCCCGACGCACCTGGCCGTCGCGTTCGACGTCTCCCGCGCTACTCTCAAGCGCACCGCACTGTTCCCGGCGTACAAGGCACAGCGCGCTTCCGCTCCGGCGGAGTTCGCGGGCCAGGTGGAGTTGCTGTGCGAGCTGCTGACCGCGCTGCACATCCCGGTGTTCCGTAAGGAGGGCTCGGAAGCCGACGACCTGATCGCGACCCTCGCCACGCAGGCCGCGGACGAGGGCTTCGACGTCAGCATCGTCACCGGCGACCGCGACGCGCTGCAGCTGGTGACCGACCACGTGACGGTGCTCTATCCGCGCAAGGGCGTGGCCGACTTGGTCCGCTTCACCCCGGCGGCGGTGGAGGAGAAGTACGGCCTCACTCCGCAGCAGTATCCTGATTTCGCCGCGCTGCGCGGCGACCCCTCGGACAACCTGCCGTCGATCCCCGGCATCGGCGAGAAGACCGCGGCCAAATGGATCCGCGAGTTCGGCTCGCTGCGGCAGCTGGTCGAGCGCGCGGACGAGGTCAAGGGCAAGGCCGGCGAGGCGCTGCGCGCGCATCTGGAGCAGGTGCAGACCAACCGGCTGCTCACCGAGCTGGACCGGGAGGTGGAACTCGAACTGCGCCCGGCGGACCTGGTCCGCGGCCCCGTCGACACTCCCGCCGTCGACCAGCTGTTCACCACGCTGGAGTTCCGCGCCCTGCGCCCCCGGATGAACGACGTGTTCGCCCTCGACGCTCCGGAACCCGGCGAGAGCGTCCCGAGCAACGACGAGCCGGAACTGCACACCAACGTGCATCGCACCAGTGAACTCGCGCCCTGGATCGCCGAGCACGCCGCCGCCGGGACGATCGGCATCGCCGCCGAGGGCCGCTGGGGCCGCGGTACCGGCCAGCTGACCGCGGTCGCGTTCGCCACGGCCGACGCGCACGCCGCGTACTTCACCCCCGACAGCCTCGACCCCGCCGACGAGGCCGCGCTCGCCAAGCTGCTCGCCGACCCGGCCAGGCCGAAGATCCTGCACGACGCGAAGGGCCCGATCCTGGCCTTTGCCGAGCACGGCTTCGCATTCGCGGGCCTCGGCGGGGACACCGCGCTGGCCGCGTACCTGGTGCAGCCGGGCATGCGCACCGCCGACCTGGCCGACCTGGTCCGCCAATACCTCGGCAGGGAACTGACCAGCGCTCAGCCCGACGGCCAGCTCACCCTGGACGTGCTCGGCGAGCAGGACGAGGCACCGACCGGCCTGATGCGGGCCGCCTCGGTCCTCATCGAGCTCAATGCACGCCTCGAGCAAGAACTCGACCAGCGCGCCGAATCCACCCAGACGGCGCACAACCTGCTGCGCAACGTCGAACTGCCGCTGCTCCTGCTGCTCTCGCGGATGGAGCGCGCCGGGATCGCGGCGGACCGCGAGTACCTCTCCGACCTCGAAGTCGGCTTCGCGGCGGACGTGAAGCACGCGGTGGAGGAGGCGCACTCGGCCACCGGCGTCCAGTTCAACCTCGGCTCGCCCAAGCAGCTGCAGGAGATCCTGTTCGACCAGCTCAACCTGCCGAAGACGAAGAAGATCAAGACCGGCTACACCACCGACGCCGACGCGCTGACCTGGCTGGCCGGCCAGACCGACCACCCGCTGCCGGTCATCCTGCTGCGCCACCGCGACGTGAACCGGCTGCGCACCACGGTCGAGGGCCTGATCAAGACGGTGCTGGACGACGGCCGCATCCACACGACGTTCAATCAGATGGTCGCCGCCACCGGCCGGCTCTCCTCGGTGGACCCGAACCTGCAGAACATCCCGATCCGCACCGAGGAGGGCCGGCGCATCCGCAAGGCCTTCATCGCAGGGCCCGGATACGACACGCTGATGACGGCCGACTACAGTCAGATCGAGATGCGCATCATGGCGCACCTGTCCGGCGACGAGGGCCTGATCGAGGCGTTCAACGAGGGTGAGGACCTGCATTCCTCGGTCGCGGCCAAGGTCTGGAACGTGACGCCGAAGCAGGTCACCGGCGATCTGCGCCGCAAGGTCAAGGCGGTGTCCTATGGGCTGGCCTACGGTCAGTCGGCCTACGGCCTGGCGCAGAACCTGGGCGTCAGCAACGCCGAGGCCACTCACATGATGGAGGACTACTTCGCGCGCTTCGGCGGCATCCGCGACTACCTGCGCGCGGTCGTCGACGAGGCTCGCAAGACCGGCTACACCCAGACGGTCCTGGGCAGAAGGCGTTACCTGCCGGACTTGACCTCGACCAACCCGCACCTGCGCCAGATGGCCGAGCGGATGGCCCTCAACGCGCCGATCCAGGGTTCCGCGGCGGACATCATCAAGGTCGCGATGCTCCGGGTCGACGACGCGCTCAGAGAGCACAAGCTGAAATCGCGGCTGCTGCTTCAGGTGCACGACGAACTGGTCCTCGAGGTCTGCGACGACGAGCGCGAGCTGGTCGAGCAGCTGGTGCGCCGGGAGATGGGCTCGGCTTACGAGCTGCGCGTGCCCCTCGACGTCTCGGTCGGCTTCGGCCGCGACTGGCAGGCCGCCGGGCACTGAGCGGCGCCGCAGACTTCGACGATCGCAAGGCTCGCGACAACTACGTCGCCCTGCGAATGAATTCGACCCGCCCGCCGACCCTGGTCCGCGTCCTCGCCCCGGTGACTCGGCCGCTACGCGAACCAGTGCGCTGCCGCGCACGCGCACCGCGCTGGACGCTGCGCCTCACGCCTCCGCCTCAGGTCTGCGGCTGGCCGCTTTCCCGTATGAGCCGCTCCGCGTCGCGAGCGCGCTCCAGGTCAACGCCGAGCGCGTTGAGCACGTGGGCCGCAGGGCCATGACCCTCGCGGACCACGCCGAGCAGTACGTGCTCGCTACCGATGTGGGGGCTGTTGAGCCGCGCGGCCTCTAGCAGAGTGAGTTCCAGGACTTCCTTGGCCGCCGGGGTGAAGGGCAGGTACCCGGAGGTCTCGGCGGCGTTTCCTGCCGCAACGGCCTGTTCGAGGTCTCGGCGCACCGTGGCCGGTGGGATCCCCAGGACGTTCAGCATCCGTCCGGCAGTGCTCTGATCGTCGCGGATCAGGGCGAGCAGGAAGTGCTCAGTGCCCAGGTAGTCGTGGCGAAGCGTGCGAGCTTCTTCGGAAGCTGACACGACGACTCGTCGAGCATTTTCGGTGAATCGCTCGAACACCGCTTGCCCTCCTTGGTCGGTGCGGACCGGTCGCAGCCGTCGGTAGACGGCTACGGGCCACTTTGGCCTGAGCCCGGAATCGGCTCGATGGATGCAGAGCGTACGTCGTCGACAGCTGCTAAGAGCCGGGCGATCTCCGCGGCCGGCCACGGATGCGTCTTCGGTCCCCGGTTCAGTGCCTCATGAAAGTCGAGGATCAGCAAAGCGAGCGGGGCACAACGATCCACGAGGGCTGCGCGTTGCGGCTCGAGCCGCGAATGGTCGATGTCTCCAGCGATCCAGGCACGAAGGAACTCACGGCGTGGCCTGTTTCCACGCGGCGCGTCGACCGCGTGTACTACCAGACCGGTGATGATGTAGGCGAGATCGAAGTCGCGGTGCTGCTCGAGGAAGCGGCGCTCGGCCTGGGAGAGGGTGAAGCGATCGCAGGTTGCCAGGCCGAAGTCGGCGAAGTACATCTGCGTGCCGTCGGTGAGTACGTTGCCGAAGTGTGTGTCGAAGTGCACGAAGCCTTGTGCGCGCATGAACGCGGCCCCGGCCGTCAGCTGACGCTCGGCCAGCGCGAAGTGCGCGTCGGGACCGGCGAGCCAATCGCTGAGCCGGGACGGGATGTATTCCTGGAAGACCACGACCGACGCGCGGGAGGCGGCGATCGCATCCAAGCGGTGGCCCACGGCGGCTGACCCGTCCCAGCGCGCCACGGCGCCGTCGATGCCGCCGAATTCGCCGGCCACGGCGCTTTGCGGCGGGGACGAAGTGGGCAGCACGCGCCAGTGGTGGGTGAGCGGGAAGCCGGGAAAGCCGGCGGTAAGCACCCAGCTCGTGGTCATGAGGTGCGCCGCCAGTTCCCGCCAGGCGCCGAAGCCGTGCGAGCCCATCGGGTACTGGTAGAAGGGCGGCAATGCGAACAGGTTCTCCGTCGACCCGCGGTTTTCCGCAGACAGTTCCAGGTCGGTCAGTGCGATCGACTTGGCGAACACCGGGACGCCCTCGACGTCGAGCGTAGCTGTGCTGCCGCCGATCCCCGAGCCCGCCGGGCGTCCGCCTGCCAGAAGGCCGGCCAGGTCGCTGTCGGATTGCACCGCCAGCGCTGTCGCGACGATGCGGTGGGCCGACAAACGCTCAGCCGGGACGGTGGGAGCGGCACCGGTCATCGGACGCCGACTGTCTGCTGCTCGGGTTCGATGATCGCGACGACGCGTGGCTCGGCTCGTGAGTAGGGCTGGCCGGTGTACTTCGTGGCCAACTCGTCGATGACGGTCCAGGCCGCGTCGCCTTCCAACCATTCGGTGACGCGGCCGCGCACGATGATCGGCTCGAACGGGTTGTCCGCGGACGTGAGCGACAGGGCGACCCTCGGGTCGCGGCGCAGGTTGCGGGCTTTGCGCGAGTCCGGGCCGGTGAGGAAGACGATGCGATCGTCGTGGGTTCCGATCCACAGGGGAACGCAGTGGGGCGAGCCATCCGGCAGGACGGTCGCCAGGTGTGCCAGCGAGGTGCCGTCCAGAGCGCGGCGTACGTCGGGGTTGAGCATCGTGGACTCCTTCCAGGATTCCTTCAAGGGATTCCGCCAATATCCAGGCCGACCTGGGCATCTCGCGCAAGGTGCTCACCGAGCGGCTGAACCACCTCATGGACCACGGGATCGTCGAACGCCGCCCCTACGATCGGCGCCGCGATACGAATACTGCCTTACCGGCAAGGGGAGCCGATGCACGCGGCTGACGTGGACGTCATTGCGGGGCCGGAAGCTGCGGCGGCCTAGGGACGCCCTTAGCTGCAGCTCGGACCGGTTCCGCTCGCCAGGCGACGGTACATGTCGGCGGCGGCGCGCGACCAGCCCTCGGGGAGGTCGAGCGCGGTGAGGGCGGCGGCCGCCTCGTCCATCTCGCCCGCCCAGCGCCAGGCTTTCGGTCGGGCGCGGCGCTCGATTGACGCCAGTTGCGCGTCGAGGTCGATGCCGTCTTCGGCCAGGACATCGCGGACCGGGGCGAGGACTCCGTAGGCATTCGCGGCCTCGGCCATCGCCAGCCAGATCGTGGGCATCGCCTTGCTTTGCAGCGCGAAGCAGACCTTTGCCATCGACGCCTGGCCGAGACGGTCGCCGAGGACGCGCACGTCGAGCGGCGTGTCCGCGAACAGTTCGGCTGCCTCCGCGGCTCGCGGCCCGGAGAGCCAGAGGAAGGTGCCGGGCTGCCACGCCGGTGGGCCGACGAGTGCCGCGTCGACGACTCGGTCCTCGCCGAAGAGCTCTGCGATACGGTCGATCGTCCCGGGGGCGACCGCGTTGGCGTCGATGTACAGCTGCAAGTCCTGGATCGCATGTCGGGCGACTTCGCGGGCCACGTCCTGCGCCGCGTGCGGCGGGCAGATCGAGAGGATCACCTGCGCGCGCGATGCGAGGGTGGGCACGTCGGGGACTTCCGTGAGCCCCGCTTGTCCTGCTCTCTGGCGGGTCTCGGGAGAACGGCCCGCCGCCGCCCACAGCACCGTCGCACAGTTCTGCCGAAGCGCCGCGCCGAGGGAGGCGCCCATCGCACCGGGATGGAGAACGCCTGCCTCGACGCCGCGTCGCATGTGTACCTCGGTCGGTCGCTAGCTTAAAAACACGCCCTAGATCGTGGGCTCCGGACTCGGCGTCGCGCTCGGGCCGGCTGAGCGAACCGAGGCGGGCGACTGGAGCATGCTAGCGCCGAGGTCGGCATCCGCGGTCAGATCGGACGCGCGGGTCTCGCGTGCCGCGAGCACCGCGACGAGCGTGACCAGGGCCGCCGCGCCGATGTAGATCGCGAGCAGCGTCGGTGTTCTGCTGCCGTTGTGCTGCAGCACCGCCACCGCGATGAGCGGGGCCGGCGCGCCCGCCGCGATCGAGGCGACCTGATAGCCGATCGACGCCCCGGAATAGCGCACGCCGGTGGCGAACAGCTCCGCGAAGAAGGCCGCCTGGGGCGCGTACATCAGGCCGTGGAATGCCAGCGCGATGCTGACGGCGGCGACGGCCTGCGGGTAAGACCTCGAATTCAACATGCCGAAGAAGAACGGTGTCCACACGCCGATTCCGATCGCTCCGACCAGATAGACCGGCCGGCGGCCGATCCGGTCGGACAGCATGCCGAACAGGGGGATCAACGCGAACTCGATCGCCGAGCCGATCAGGACCGCGTCGAGGCCGAAGGACTTCGGCAGCTTCAGATAGTCGACGACGTACACGAGGATGAACGCGGTGATCACGTAGTACGAGATGTTTTCCGCCATCCGTGCGCCGAACGCGGTAAGCAGTTGCCGCCAAGAGGACTGAAGCACCTGGACGACCGGGGGCTTTGCGGCCGCTCTGGCTGCCTCGCGCCGGGCGAGCGACTGGCGGAAGGCCTGCGTCTCGTGCAGTGAGGCGCGCACCCACAACCCAAGGATCATCAGCAGCGCCGACAGCGCGAAGCCGATGCGCCATCCCCAGGACAGGAACGCCGCCTCGCTGAGGTTTTGGCTTAGCAGCAGGATGATTCCGGTACCGAGCACATTGCCCAGCGGCGCGCCCGCCTGCGGCCACGATGCCCAGAAACCGCGGCGTCCCCGGTCCTGTTCCGCGACGATGAGCACCGCGCCGCCCCACTCGCCGCCGAGCGCGAAGCCCTGGATCATGCGCAGCGTGGTCAGCAGGATCGGGGCCGCGATGCCGATGGACGCGTATGAGGGCACCGCCGCGATGAGCGTGGTCGCGGCGCCCATGATGACCAGCGTGGTGACCAGCGCGCGCTTGCGGCCGATCCGGTCGCCGAGGTTGCCGAAGAACACCCCGCCGAGCGGCCGCGCCGCGAATCCGAGCGCGTAGGTGAGGAAGGAGAGCAGCGTCCCGGTCAGCGGATCGGCCTTGACGAAGAAGACCTTCGGGAAGACGACCGCTGCGGCGGTGCCGTAGAGGAAGAAGTCGTACCACTCCAGCGTGGTGCCGACCAGCGAGGCGCCGACGACTCGCCAGGGTGACTGCGCGCGGTCGGCGCCTGCGGCGGCCGTCTCTGATGCGGTGGTGGTGCTCAACGTCGAGCTCCTGTCACAGGGGTACGGGGAAGCGCGCCGCGCAAGGCGCGTGTGGGTACTGTCCTGTGCGGTCTCGCTGGAGGGGATGTGGGCGCGGCATACTCTGCCGGGCAGGCAAGTGGGGCCGGGCTACGCGAGCGGGCCCGGCCCCACGGTGAATCGGTTGTCGGATCAGTGCTGAATCAACGGCTGATCAGTGCTGGATCAGGTCGCTGGCATCGTGGGGATGTCGCTGCCCGGGATGTGGAGTGTCGGGCCGGTGGCGGCGATTACTTCCTCGACGCTGACGCCCGGCGCGACTTCCCGCAGCACAAGGCCCTCGTCTTCGACATCGATGACGGCCAGGTCGGTGATCACACGGTCGACCACGCGCTTGCCGGTCAGCGGCAGCGAGCACTCCTTGACCAGCTTGTGCCCGCCGTCCTTGGCCACGTGCTCCATCAGGACGACTACCTTCTTCGCCCCGTGCACCAGGTCCATCGCTCCGCCCATCCCCTTGATCATCTTTCCGGGGATCATCCAGTTCGCCAGGTCGCCCCGCTCGCTGACCTGCATCGCGCCGAGCACCGCGATATCGATCTTGCCGCCGCGGATCATCGCGAACGAGGCCGCGGAGTCGAACAGCGAGGCGCCCGGCAGCAAGGTCACCGTCTCCTTGCCTGCGTTGATCAGGTCAGGGTCCTCATCGCCGTCATACGGGTACGGACCGGTGCCGAGGATGCCGTTCTCCGACTGGAGCACGACCGTGACGCCCTCGGGTACGTAGTTCGGGATCAGCGTCGGCAGGCCGATGCCGAGGTTCACGTACTGGCCGTCGCGCAATTCGAGTGCGGCGCGCGCGGCCATCTGGTTGCGGTCGAGGGCCATGTCAGTTCCCGCTCTCACTCGGCTGGACGGCTGCGGCGGCGGAGCTTGCCGCACCGGAGGAGCCCGAGGCGTGCTGCGGGCGCGGGCGCACGGTATGCCGCTCGATCCGCTTCTCCGCGACGGTCGCCTCGACAACCCGGTGTACGTGCACGCCCGGCAGTTGTACGCTCGCCGCCGCGATCTCCCCGGGCTCGACGATCCGCTCAGCCTCAAGCACGCAGATCCGCCCCGCCATCGCGGCCAGCGGGTTGAAGTTCATCGCCGAGCCATTGAAGACCGCGTTGCCGTGCCGGTCCGCCACCGCGGCCCGCACCAGGGAGAACTGCGTGATGATGGCCTGCTCCAGGATGTACTCGCGGCCCCCGAAGCTGCGCACCTCCTTGGCCGGAGAGGCGACCGCCACCGAACCGTCCGGCGCGTACTTCCACGGCAGCCCGCCCTCGGCCACCTGTGTGCCGACCCCGGTCGCGGTGTAAAAGGCCGGGATTCCCGCGCCGCCCGCGCGCAGCCGCTCCGCGAGCGTGCCCTGCGGCGTGAGCTCCACCTCCAGCTCTCCGGAGAGATACTGGCGCGCGAACTCCTTGTTCTCGCCGACGTAGGAGCTGGTCATCCGGGAGATCCGGCCAGCCTCAAGCAGTAGGCCGAGGCCCCAGCCGTCCACCCCGCAGTTGTTAGACACCACCCGCAAGTCCGTCGCGCCGCGCGCCAGCAGCGCGGCGATGAGGGTGGACGGGATGCCGCAGAGGCCGAAGCCACCCACGGCGATACTCGCCCCGTCCGGAATGTCGGCCACGGCCTCGGCCGCGGTGACCACCTTGTCCATCCAGCCCGTCCCTACCTTTGTTAGCAGCCCTGTCTTCGTTGACGGCAAAGGCGCTGCGTGACGTGGGCGCGTCAGCGAGGTGCACCGGGTTCTCGGCGCCGCCTTCCGGACGCTCCCTTCTGCCAACGACTTTAGCCAGCGATCTGTCTTCCGCGAGTCTCGGCCCGCGCATGGCTCGGTCGGATGTCTGGTGCACACATGGGCGCTGCCGCGAGTGTGGCCGCGCGCTCCATGGGTGCGGATCGCCGCTGTTCCTAGGGTTCCTGTTGCGCGGGTCGCTGCAACAGCCACTCTTTTTGTTAGGAGTTTCCTTTGTGGCGATAGTGTTTTTTCTCGGGTGGACTCGTCACGTTGCCCACACGCTTCCGCGCCTCGACTATGCCCATAAGGCGCGTGCCTATTACGAGGCGGCACCGCGCAACGAACGGGCCGGCGACCGGAAATAGTCAGGAAGAGGTAGCGACGCGTGGCTGACTTCCGTGATTTCGAGGAATACCAAATACCGGTCAAGGGAGGCGAACTGGCCGTTGCGCGCTGGCCCGCGGCTGATCCCGGCGCGCCGACCGTCGTCCTAGTGCACGGCATCACCGCGAACGCCCTCGCCTGGGCGGCGGTCGCCGAAGCCGTCGATCGCCGCGTCAACCTCCTCGCTCTCGACCTGCGCGGCCGCGCCTACTCCCGAAACATCGCCCCGCCTTGGGGCCTGGATATCGACGTCGATGACGTGCTCGCCGTCCTCGACGACGCTGGCCTGGAGCGTGCGGTGCTCGCCGGACACTCCCTCGGCGCCTTTGTGGTGTGCACGCTCGCGGCGCGACACCCCGAGCGCGTCGAATCGCTCGTCGCGGTCGACGGCGGTGCCCGATTCGCCCGCGTTCCCGAGGTCGATCCAGACACGCTGCTCGAAGCCACAGTCGGTCCGGCGATCCGTAAGCTGCGGATGACCTTTGCCGACGGTGAGGCGTACCTGGACTTCCACCGGGAACACCCCTCGTTCGTCGGCCACTGGAGCCCGCAGCTGACCGCATATCTGGGCCGTGACACCCTGTGGCTGCCTGACGGCAAGGTCGTCTCCTCATGCATCGAGGACGCGATACGGGCAGACGGACGGCAGATCATCACCGACGATTTCGTCAACGAGGCCATCAACACCGCGACGTGCCCTGTGACGCTGCTCTGCGCGGAGCGCGGCATCCTCAACCAGCCACAAGGTCTTTACGATGACGGCATACTCGCGGCGGCCGGTATCGACCGAAGTCGCGTGAATATCGCGTGGATTCCTGGCACTAATCACTACACGATCATCGGGCCGGGCGTTGGCGCCAATACCGTCGGCACCGAACTGATTTGGCATGCCGAACACCAGAACGCGGTCCCATCAACGACGCAGCCACTCAACCTGAAGTTGGGGGCGTAACACATCGTTCACGCACCTGGGGTGTCATAAGCATCACAGCAATTGGTTTAACCGCAACGCCAGCTGTAGCTCTAGGGCGCGCTCGGGGCAGTTCCAATCTGTACCCAGCAGCTGCGCGATCCGATCAAGGCGCTGCGTCACCGTGTTGACGTGCACGTGCAGGACGTCCTTAGTCCGCATCAGATTCCCGCCGCAGCCGAAGTACGCATCCAGCGTGTGCACCAGTTCCGTCGAGCGTCGCGCGTCGTAGTCGAGCACTGGGCCGAGCGTCGCCTGCACGAAGGCTGGGACATCCGTCTTCCGCGGCTCCGTGCCGCCAAGCAGCAGCCCGACGAACCCCAGATCACGCGTGGCCGCCGCGTCACCGATCCGGCCAAGCGCTTGAAGCGCGGCCAAGCACCGGGCCGCCTCCGCATGCGCGGCGGCGAACGCCGCCGGACCGCGCACAGGACCCGCCGCACCCGCCGTCACCGGCCGCTGGATCGCGCCGTGCAGATGATGCACCACGTCGCGCGCCACGCCGGTCGCGTCCGACCCGGGCAGCAGCAGCACCGTCGCGCCGCCGCGCTCACCGGCCAAACCGCGGCTGGTCGCCGCCAAATGCGCGGCCGCCGAAGCTAGACGCTGCCGGTCCGCGTCTTCTGCCTGAGCCACGACAGTGACGTACGGCACGTCAAGATCCGCGCCGAGCCGCCGCGCCCGCTCACGCAGCGACTCCAGGCTCGGCTCGCCCCGATCCGACGCGGTCAGCAAGTCCGCGACCAACTCGCCGCGCACCCGGTGCTCCGCCTCCTGCACCGAGCGCTCGATCAGCAGCCGTAGCGCTGTCATCGTCGCCGCGCGCTCCAAGATCCGCTGGTCCGCGCTCTCCAGGTCCAACTCCGGCCGCCCGCGCAGTACCAGCGCACCTAACCGCTCCTGACCCGCGCTCACCGCCGTGACCCACAGCCGACCGGCCGGCAGCGCGCGTCCGGTCTTCGCCGACTGCGACGCAGCCGACTCGACGGCGGCCCGCTCCTCCGGTTCAAGCAGCCCGCACAGGCAGCGGCCGTTGTCGTCCACGATCGCGACCGAGCCGCCGAGCAATTCGGCGACGGATGCCGCGAGCTCGCCGAGACCCGCGCCGCGCAGCAGCAAACCGGTCAGTGCCTCGTGGGCCTCTGCGGCGCGCTCGACGGAAGCGCTGTGTGCCTGGATGGTGCGGCTCGCCTCGGCCAGCTCCGCGAGCGCCGCCCTGGTCTCCGCGAGCTGATTCGCCGACTCGATCGCGATCGCGGCATGCGTGGCCAGGGAGCTGAGCAGCGCGATCTCGTCCCGGCTGAACGGTCGAACCCGCCGATCCGAGGCGAAGAGCACGCCGATCACATGTCCATTGGACAGCAATGGCACCCCGAGGATCGCGACCAGGCCCTCTTCGTGCACCGCTGCGTCGATCGAGCGCGTGTGGTTGAACTGGGCGTCGTTCAGGTAGTCCGCAGTGACGTAAGGCGAAGCCGTCTGTGCGACCAGGCCGCCTAACCCCTCGCCCATACCGAGCCGTACCTGCTGGAACTTCGCCGACACGGAGCCGTCGGTGACGCGCATGTACGTGTCGTCGGCGGCCGGATCGTTCAGAGTCAGATACGCCACGTCTGTGCCGAGCAGTTTGCGTGCCCTGACGACAATCGCGCGTAGTACCGCATCCAGGTCGCGCAATCC
Organism: Actinocrinis sp.; assembly: GCF_035605935.1. Classification (GTDB taxonomy): domain Bacteria; phylum Actinomycetota; class Actinomycetes; order Streptomycetales; family Catenulisporaceae; genus Actinocrinis. Next base: position 26,930 of record NZ_DATNGK010000294.1, read on the forward strand.
TGCTAAGTCACTCGCGGTCTCGAACAGCGCGGCTAACTCCGTTTCGCGACGCCGCTGTTCACGCAGCGTCGCGCGCACACGCAGCGCGAGCGTCCTGGCTCGCTCCAGCTGCGCGATCGCCTCCTGGCCGGCGCCCTCGTTGTGTGCGCGAGCCAGCGGGGCGTCGTATTCGACCGCGGAGGCGTCTTGGACCAGCAGGCTGAGAAACGGCAGCTCGATGTCAGACGCATTGCCCTCTGGCGCGTTGCCGGCTAGCGCAGCGCTCGCGGCAGGCGCACCGTTCACATCCGTCTTGCCGTTTACATCCATCGCCGTCTTCCATTCACCCTCGCGCGACCTAGTGTGGTCGGGAGCTACTGCGCGGTCCAGGCCCCGTCCACGGCCAGCGACGCGCCGTTGATGAACGAGGCCCCAGGCGAGCACAGGTACACGGCCAGCTGCGCCACCTCAGCCGGCTCGATCAGCCGCTTCGTCGCCGACCTGGCCAGCAGTACCTCGCCGATCACCCGCTCCTCGGGCATGGCATGCGCGGCCGCCTGTTCCGCGATCTGCTGTTCCACCAACGGCGTGCGGACGTACCCGGGATTGATGCAGTTCGAGGTCACCCCGCGCGGCCCGCCCTCGACCGCCACCACCTTGGACAAGCCTTCGAGCGCGT
>NZ_DATNGK010000295.1:0-38872 GCF_035605935.1 Actinocrinis sp.
GGGTACGGCACAGCGAATCGGCCAAGCGGCGGGCCTGGCAAGGCGCCGGAGCATCCTCGCGCTCCTCATTCAACACCGTGGGTCGTCTGTGGATGTTTCGGCAACGCAGCCAGGGCCGTCGATCGGCCGATTCGCCCCCAACATGGGATCAGACGCCCTCTTACGTCGGCCACGCGTGCGGACGGCCGGTCCGTTGCCGGACCGGCCGTCTCCCCGTGCCCCGTGATCCCGGGCAGCGGCTGTGGCTCAGGAGGCTGCGACTCAGGAGCAGGCGACTCCGTTGAGCGTGAAGTTGCTCGGGGCGGCGTTGCTGGAGGCCCATGTGCCCTGCATGCCCACGCCGGTAACCGTTCCGCCGGGTGCGATCGACCCGTCGTAGGACGCGTTCGTGAGAGTCACGGTCGCGCCGCTCTGCGACGCGGAGGCGCCCCAGGCGTTGGTGACCTTCTGATCACCGTTGTAGCGGAACGTCACCGTCCAGCCGTTGATGGACGAGCTGCCGGTGTTAGTGATCGAGACGTTCGCGGTGAAGCCGCCGGACCAGGAGCTCTGAACGGCGTATGTGACGAGGCACGATCCTGATCTGGCGCTCGCGGACGGCGAACTCGACGGGCTCGCGCTGTGCGACGGCGAAGCCGACGGGGAGGCGGAGGGCGAGCTGCTCGGCGACGCGGACGGGCTGGCGCTCGTCGCTGAGGCCGAGGGAGTCGGCGAGTAGCTGTGGATCGGGCCGTTGATGACCAGCGCGTAGGCGAGCGCGGGGTCGAAGGTGCCCGCGGCGTCAGCGCAGCCGTCTGATTCACCCGGCGGCTTGACCCACAGATACGCGTCCACGGCGGAGTCGCCGGTGTTCGCGGTCGGCGCCTGGCCGACCGCGCGTCCGCTCGGGTCGCACCACGGGTTGCCGGGCGCGGGGCCGTTGCCGTTGCGGCTGGTGTCGACCACGATGTGCAGGTTCGACGGGTTGCCGAGCGCGGCCAGCACCTGCTTGTCGTAGTTGACCTCGTCGGAGGTCGTCATGAAGTTCGAGACGTTGGAGAAGATGCCGTCGGCGCTGGTCTTCACGCCGGCGGCGTTGAGTGCCGCGGCCTGGGCCGAGGGCGAGTTCCATGCCGAGTGCCCGGCGTCCATGTACACCTTCGCCGCGGGGTCGGCGCTGTGGATCGCCTGGCCGGCGAAGGCGAGGGCTGAGTCGCGGTCCGCGGCCTGCTGCGCGGAAAGGCAGGTCTGCAGGGCCAGGGAGTCCGGCTCGAGGATCACGATGACCTGATGCGTGCCGAGGCCGTTGGCGAAGCTCTGCACGTAGTTCTTGTAACTGGTGATATCGGGCGCGCCACCGGCCGAAGCCCCGCCGCAGTCCCGGTTCGGGATGTTGTACATCACCAGCACCGGCGTCTTGCCCGCCGCAGCAGCCGCGCTGGTGATCGCCGAGGCGTCGGACTGCACCGTGGACGGGGTGTAGTTGGCGAACCAGATGCCCTGCGGCTGCGAGGCGATCTGCGAGGCGATGAGGGGTTCGCGCGAGTCGCCGGGATTGGCGGCGTCCCACTTCATCACGGCCGAGTTCGGGTAGACGTAGAACTGCGTGCCGCCTGAGATGCTGCCGGCGGCCGCGACCCCGGTCAGCTGGGTGAGGCCGGCGAGTCCCACCATGGCCACGGCCGACACGCCGATGGCGGCGGCCCCTCGGCGGCGGCGGGCGCGATCGGGGCGCGCCGAATCGCGGCTCCGATCGAAGAGGTCTGTTGCGCGCATTCCGATGCGGTCCTTTCCCGGTAAGCGGCCCCCGGCAGCGCCGGAAAACTAGCGGGCAGCAGCGGTAGCGGTAAATGGCGGGTAACCAAGCACGAGCGGGACCGGTCCGCGCCTGCGGGCGCCTTGCCATGGCGGCGGCACGTTCAGCAGCGGCTTTACTCCGCGATCCTGGGTCCGGGCGCCTGCCGGGTGAAGGAAGCAGACAAGGAAAGATCCTGAAACTTGCACCCGCGTCCAGGCCCAGCCGGACCTCGACGCGGCGTCGAACAACGGCCGCGACATGTGTCGAACGCCGCATCGACAGCGGGCAGGCAACGCCGAAACTTTCTTTGTCCGGGCGCCGTGATCTAGGCCGTGTGTAAGAAGTAGCGTCGGAGAAGGCCGCGGCGTCTGGCGCGTGCGATCGCAAGGCGGCGGAGCGTCCTCATGGGGCATCTGAGCAGTGTCCGATAGGTGCCTGGCGGCACCGGGGCTTCGCCAACGCAGCGAGCGTGCGTGGCAGGCGTCGCGGCCCCGGCGAAACTTCTTACACACGGCCTAGGGCGACCCAGTCGATCGTGCATTGAACGGCGGGATGCGGTGAGCTTGTAGGTATGAGACTCATCCTGAACCTCATCTGGTTCGTGCTGTGCGGAGTATGGCTGGCGATCGGTTACGCGCTGGCCGGTTTGCTGTGCTTCGTCCTGATCATCACGATTCCGTTCGGGTTCGCCGCGTTCCGTATCGCCAACTACGCGCTTTGGCCCTTCGGCCGGTCGATCCTGCCGCGTCGCACGGCGGGCGTGGCCTCGGTGGTCGGAAACGTGATCTGGGTGCTGTTGTTCGGCTGGTGGCTGGCGATCGGGCACCTGGTCACCGGGGCGGTGCTGTGCCTGACGATCATCGGCATCCCGCTCGGGCTGGCCAACTTCAAGCTGATCCCGATCTCGCTGGTGCCGCTGGGCGTGCAGATCGTGCCGAGCGGCACCCCGGGTTCCATCTGAGCGCAGGGGCGGATCAGATCATCGGCAGCAGCATCACAGCAGTGCTGACGAGCATCATGATTTCGCAACCACGGCCGACCGGGTCAATGGCGCACGGCCGGCGGTCGCCGCCCTGGCTGTGGGGGTCGAATGCCGACATCCGCCACGTAAATACGCACGCCGACACGGCTGCGTATCCGAACGCGGCGAGCAATAACAGCGAGACGCCGTTCCCGGTCGACGGTATCGCCATCTGCATGCTCATCGGCCCGGACGGTCCGGGATCGGGCGGCATGCGGACCATCAGAACCATGATTCCGGACATGACCGCGTGATGCATCCGGCCGCGCACCACCATGGTTATCGCGACGGCTCCGAACAGGACGCCGAGCGCCCGCACCGCCGCTCCCCCGCGCTCGACGAGCATTACGGCCATGCCGAGCGCCATGAGCAGATGCAGCACTGAATTCGTACGCTGATACATCCTCTCGCGGCGCCCGGAAGGCCGGGCCAGCCGCCAGACGGCGCCGGAGGCGACTATGACCAGGGCCGCACCGAGCCCCCAGCTCACGGCCGTGCCGGTCATAGCCGCCTCCGTCCCCGTTGCGTCCCCGTCGGCTTCGGTCTCCCTTCGCTCCTCAGTCGCTGAAACTGGGGTCGGCGCCGTGCGGCTTCTCCACCCGGCCCTTGGGCTCCTCCCACGCCTCCTGGCGGCCGAGCGCGGTCATGTCGAGCACCCCGTACGAGCCGCCGAGCTGCTCGGTGCCGCGGGCAAAGGTGGTGTAGGTGTGGAAGATCTGGTCGCCGTCGCGCAGGAAGCAGCTCAGGCCGGGCTGCTCAGAGGGACCCTCCAGGATCCAGTTCATCCCGGCCTGCGCCAGCTCGTGTGCGTCGCGGTAGTTGAACTCGACCGGCGTCACCGCCGGGTCCAGGGTGACGTGGAAGTCGTAGTTGAAGTCGCTGCCGAAGGAGGAGTACCAGGGCAGCGTCCAGCCGCGGCTCGCCGCGTAGGCCTGGAGCTTCTCCAGCGGCGCCCGGGAGACCAGCGCGTAGGTGGTGTCCCGCGAGTGCAGGTGCGCGAGCAGACCAGGTGACAGCTCGTCGACCCCGGCCGTGCAGCCCTTACAGGCGCCATCCCAAGCCGGGTCGAACATCACGTGCTGCACCACCAGCTGGCGCCGGCCCTCGAACAGGTCGGCCAGCGAGACCGGGCCGTCCGGCCCCTGGAACGCGTACGGCTTGTCCACCCGCACCATCGGCAGCCGCCGCCGGTCGGCGTTGAGCGCGTCACGCGCCCGGGTCAGCTCCTTCTCCCGCAGCAGCAGCTGCTTGCGGGCCTCGGTCCACTGCTCGCGCGAGACAACCTGCGGAAGGCTCATCTTCGGTCCCTTCGGTTCCGGGCGATGGTTCGCTTTCACCGGCTTGGACGATCCGGTTCGGCGAAACTCATCGGTCGGTCGAAGGGCGCTGCCGGCTAAAGAGTCAACGACAGGCCGAAGATCGGGAACAGCAGCTCCGGCATGAGGAAGCTGTGTATCTCGGCGATCCGCTCGCCCTCCACCCGGATCATCTGCAGCGCGAACGGCACATGGCCGCCGTGCCCATCGCTGCGGTACTGGCCGAACGCCACCGCGCCGTTCGCCGAACCGGCCGGCAGCAGCCGCGAACCGCGGCACTCCGCGCCGGGGCCAAGCATCCAGCGGCCGATCTCCGCGCCACTACGCAGCCACAGCTCGTAAGGCGGCATCGACTGAACGGCGTCGTCGTGCAAGAGCGTGGTGAGCCGGTCGATGTCGTAACGCTCGAAGGCCTCGACGAACTCGGCGAGCAGGTCGCGCTCCGTCACCCCTTCCGCTCGCGGAGAATCACCGGAGCGGCTGGTACCCGTCGCGGGCGGAGAGGCATCGCTCGCTATTCGCGCGTCGTCCTCCAGCTGCTGCGCGGCGAGCGTGGCCCGCGCCCGCTGAAGCGCGCTGTTCACCGCCGCGACGCTGCTGCCGAGCAAGTCGGCCACCTCGGCTGCGGACCAGTCGAGCACCTCGCGCAGCAGCAACACCGAGCGCTGCCGCGGCGGAAGGTGTTGCAGCGCTGCCACGAACGCCAACCGGACGCTGTCACGTTGCGCCGTCACCTGCGCCGGATCGGCGTGCTCAGATAGCACGCGGGAATCCGGCACCGGCAGAACCCAGGCGCTCTCGCCAAGCTCGGGGCCGATATCGCCGGTGCGCATCACGTCCGCGGCCGTCGTCGATGGGACCAGGCCCATCGGCAGCGCGCGCCGCTTGCGCCCGCGCAGCATGTCCAGGCACACGTTCGTGGCCACCCGGTGCAGCCAGGTCCGCACCGAGGAGCGGCCCTCGAAGCCGCTTTGCGCCTTCCACGCGCGTATCAGCGTCTCCTGCACCGCGTCCTCCGCCTCGGCGAACGAGCCGAGCATGCGGTAGCAATACCCGGTCAGCTCGCGGCGGTGCAGTTCGAGCTGCTCTGGCTCGAACGCGTCGACTGCGACAGTGGCGGTGATAGCGGACATAACACCGATCGTAAGCCGAGCCACCGACAGCAGCGGGAGGGACGCAGGTCAAAGAACCACTCCGCGCCCCGTCACAGGGTTACGCTCACTCGGTGATCTCCGCGTGGGAGGCCGAATCCGAAGGCCTGCTGATCTTGCCCTCCGGTCGAACCGTGCGCGGCCGTGGACTGCGCCGACCGCTGCCGGCAGCCGGACAAGAACCGACGTTCGCGCTGTACCTGCTCGGCCACGAGCCGCCAACCGTCGCACGGGAATCGCGCTGGCTGCGCTGGCCCGACTTCCGACTGCCTTCTGACCCCGCAGTCGGCCGCACCGGCACCGCGCTGTCCTGCCTGGCGGTACTCGACGGTCTCCCGCCGCGTGACGCGATCGCATACGTGCGCGAACATTACACACGACGCGCCGTCGAAACGCCTTGGCAACGCCGCTTCGTGGAGCGCTTCCGATAACGGCCACACCGCGCCAGTCAGCCCACGTACACCCGAGTATGCAGAATTCCTTTCTCCCCCACGAGTGAATCGCCGCATCAGTCTGCTCAACTCCGGCACAGTGCGTTGCCGAACCAGGCAACATAGGTGACGATGGCGGCGGGAACGGCCCTCGCCATAGAGGAGCGCTGGTGGGCAATCCCTGGCTGGCATTGGAGATCGGCGCCGATCCGCGACGGCGCGCCGGGCAGCTTCGCCGGGCGCACGAGGCCTTCGTCACCGGTTCGTCGATCGCGGGCCCGGTGCGCCCCGTGGTCGCCGATTCCTGGCGTCGATCAGCCGGCGCGCTGGTACCGCCGGACGCGCTCGCCCCGGTCGATCTGGTCGACGAGGCGCTGGAGGAGTACCGCCGTTCGCATCCGCTCGCCGTGGTCCTGCCGCTGCTGCGGGACCTGCTCGGGGCGGTCGCCGACGACGGCGAGCACGTGCTCGCGGTCTGCGACGCCGTGGGCCGGCTGCTGTGGGTGGAAGGGCACGCCGGGGTACTTCGTAAAGCCGAGGCGATGAACTTCGTGCCGGGCGCGAGCTGGGATGAGGGGCACGCCGGGACGAACGCCCCGGGGGTGGCGACCGCCGTGGACCACGCGGTGCAGATCTTCGCCGCCGAGCATTACAGCAGCCTTGTTCAGCCGTGGACCTGCGCGGCGGCGCCGATCCACGATCCGCGTACTGGAGCGCTGCTCGGCGCGGTGGACATCACCGGCGGCGATCACCTGGCCAGCCCGCAGAGCCTCGCGCTGGTGCAGGCGACCGCGCGCGCCGCGGAAGCACACCTGTCCACGTTGCTGCCGCCGCTGGGTCCGGTTCTGGTCACGATGGCTGGCAGCCTGTCAGACCCACGGCGCACCACTGCCGAACCCGCGGTGCTCCAGGCGCTCGGCCGGGACGAGGCGCTGCTGAAGGTGGCTTCGCAATCGCTTCGGCTCGGCCGCCGGCACAGCGAGATCGTGGTGCTGCTGTCCCGCCACCCGGAAGGGCTGACGGGCGATCAGCTCTGCCTCGAACTGTACGGCGAGCGCACGGTCAACCCGGTCACGCTGCGGGCCGAACTGTCGCGGCTGCGGCATTTGCTCGGTCCGCAGGTGCTCGACTCGCGACCGTACCGGCTGCGTGTCCGCGCTGAGGCGGATTTCCTTGACGTATCGCAGGCGTTGGAGCGTGGCTCGGTCGCCGAAGCTGTGCGTGGGTATCGCGGTCCTTTGCTGCCCGAGTCTGACGCGCCGGGCGTCGCGCGGATGCGCGATCGTCTCGCCAATCAGGTGCGTGCCGCGTTGCTAGCGCGCCACGACCCGGATCTGCTCGACGCGTGGACGCGAACCGCCTGGGGTGACGACGACCTCCAGGTCTGGGAGGCGCTGCTGACCTCGCTGCCCGAATCATCGCCGCGCCGCGCGCTCGCGGCCGTGCGCGTCGGGCAGTTGCGGCGCGAGTACGGGTTGCGGGAAAGTCACCCGCAGCATGCAACGTGGTTGCAACGTCGCCGAACCTAACGTGCCGTCATGTGTTCGCCCGCGCGGGAGCGGGCGGCGAAGGTGCGGAAGGCAGTGCGATGACGCGCTATGCGGCCCCGGGTCAACCCGAGGCGAAAATGGACTACCAGCCCCGCTACGACCACTGGATCGGCGGCGAGTTCGTCAAGCCGCATCGCGGCCAGTACTTCGAGAACCCGAGCCCGGTGACCGGCCAGACCTTCACCGAGATCGCCCGCGGCACCGCCGACGATGTGGAGCGCGCCCTCGATGCGGCACACGGCGCGGCGCCCGCGTGGGGCCGTACTGCGGTAGCGGCGCGCGCCGAGGTCCTCAACAAGATCGCCGACCGGATGCAGGAGCACCTGGAACAGCTCGCCGTCGCCGAGAGCTGGGAGAACGGCAAGCCGATCCGGGAGACCCTGGCCGCCGACCTGCCGCTGGCCATCGACCACTTCCGTTACTTCGCCGGGGCGATCAGGGCGCAGGAGGGCGGCCTCGCCGAGATCGACGAGGACACCATCGCCTACCACTTCCACGAGCCGCTCGGCGTGGTCGGGCAGATCATCCCGTGGAACTTCCCGATCCTGATGGCCACCTGGAAGCTGGCCCCGGCGCTGGCCGCGGGCAACGCCGTCGTGCTCAAGCCGGCCGAGCAGACCCCGGCCTCGATCCACTACCTGATGAGCCTGATCGCCGACCTGCTGCCGCCCGGCGTGGTCAACATCGTCAACGGTTTCGGCGTCGAGGCGGGCCGGCCGCTGGCCTCCAGCGCGCGCGTCGCGAAGGTCGCGTTCACCGGCGAGACCACCACCGGCCGGCTGATCATGCAGTACGCCAGCGAGAACCTCAAGCCGGTGACCCTGGAGCTGGGCGGTAAGAGCCCGAACATCTTCTTCGACGACGTGAGCGGCGCGGACGACGAGTTCTTCGACAAGGCACTCGAGGGCTTCACCATGTTCGCCCTCAACCAGGGCGAGGTGTGCACCTGCCCGTCCCGCGCGCTGATCCAGATCGGGCACTACCGGCGTTTCCTGGACGCGGCGATCGCGCGCACCGAGAAGATCGTGCAGGGCCATCCGCTGGACACCGAGACAATGATCGGAGCGCAGGCCTCCAACGACCAACTGGAGAAGATCCTGGCCTATCTGGAGATCGGCCGGCAGGAGGGCGCCAAGGTGCTGACCGGCGGGCACCGGGCCGAACTGGAGGGCGAGCTGGCCGGCGGCTATTACGTGCAGCCGACCATCTTCCAGGGCTCGAACCACATGCGGGTCTTCCAGGAGGAGATCTTCGGCCCGGTGGTCTCGGTCGCGCCGTTCAGCGACTTCGACGAGGCGATCAAGATTGCGAACGACAGCCTGTACGGCCTCGGCGCGGGGGTGTGGACCCGCGACATCAACACCGCGTACCGGGCCGGGCGCGCGATCCAGGCCGGCCGGGTGTGGACCAACTGCTACCACGCCTATCCCGCGCACGCGGCCTTCGGCGGCTACAAGCAGTCTGGGATCGGCCGCGAGAACCACAAGATGATGCTCGACCACTACCAGCAGACCAAGAACCTCTTGGTCAGCTACTCGCCCAAGAAGCTCGGCTTCTTCTAGGCCGCGCCGTGCCGCCGAGTGAGCCCGCGCCGGCGCGGGTGGATGTGACCGAGGCCGCCGCGCGGATCCTGCGGGATCTGCGCGCGGCCCACGGCCCGCTGATGTTCCACCAATCAGGGGGCTGCTGCGACGGCAGTTCCCCAATGTGCTTTGCGCTCGGCGAGTTCCGCACCGGCGCCTCGGACGCGCTGCTCGCCGAACTGCGGATCGAGGGCATACCGGAGCCGATCGGCTTCTGGATGTCGGCCGCGCAGTTCGCGCTGTGGCGGCATACGCACCTGACCGTCGACGTCGTCCCTGGACGCGGCAGCGGCTTCTCGCTGGAAGCGCCGGAGGGAGTACGTTTCCTGACCCGCTCACGGCTGCTGACCGACGAGGAGGACGCCGCGCTGAACCCGAGCCGGGAACTGACAGACACCTGACAACGTCGCACAGCCAGACACTTCGACCTGCCGCGGGCGGGAGACTCATCGCAGTCTCCCGCCCGCGGCTTTACTGGTTTCTGTGTTTGTGTTGGTTTCTTCCCGAGCCCGCTCCCAGCACATTCGCGAAGCCAACCGTTGACTAGCCACAGACTCGGGTGTAAACAATGCAAAGACAACATTGATTGGCGGTGAACCAACATCATGTACGCCGAGGAGCGCCAGCAGGCCATCCTGGCGAAGGCCCGCGCCCATGGCCGGGTCGACGTCGTCGGGCTGGCCACCGAGCTCGCGGTGACCACCGAGACGGTGCGGCGCGACCTGACCGTGCTCGAACGCGCCGGAGTGGTGCGCAGGGTGCACGGCGGGGCGATCCCGGTCGAACGCCTGGGCTTCGAGCCCGCGGTCGCCACCCGCGACGCCGTGATGACAGCGGAGAAGGAGCGCATCGCGAAGGCCGCGCTGGCCGAACTTCCGCAGGAGGGCTCGGTCATCATCGACGCGGGCACCACCACCGGGCGTCTGGTCGAGGCGCTGCCGGCCGACCGGGAGCTGACCGTCGTGGTCAACTCCCCCGCGCTGGCCACCAGCCTGGCCACCCGGGCCAATCTCACCGTCCTGCTGCTCGGCGGCCGGGTGCGCGGGCGCACGCTCGCCACCGTCGACGAGTGGTCCCTGGCCCCGCTGTCCCAGTTGTGCGTCGACGTCGCCTTCATGGCCACCAACGGCGTATCCACGGCCCACGGCCTGACCACCCCGGACCTGGCCGAGGCAGCCGTCAAGCGCGCGATGATCGGCGCGGCCCGGCGCACCGTGCTGCTCGCCGACCACACGAAATTCGGCAACGACTGCCTGGCCAGGTTCGCCGGCCTCGCCGACCTCGACGCGCTGATCACCGATTCAGGGCTCGACGACGAGACGGCCGGCGAGTTTGAGCAGAGCGGCGTGCGGGTGGTGCGCGCATGATCGTGACGCTCACCCTCAACCCGAGCCTGGACCGCACCCTGGAGGTGGAGGCGCTGCGCCGTGGCGAGGTGCTGCGCGCCGCCTCGGTGCATCTGGACCCGGGTGGCAAGGGGGTGAACGTAACCCGGGCGCTGCTGGCCAACGGCGTCGGTTCGCGCGCGGTGATCCCGTGCGGCGGAGCCGAGGGCGAGCAGTTGGTGTTGCTGCTGGCCGGGGAATCGGTGCACACCGTCGCCGTCCCGATCGCCAGCCGCACCCGTTCGAACGTAACTCTCGTCGAGGCGGACGGCACGGTCACCAAGGTGAACGAGCCGGGTGCGCCGCTGACCGCCGCCGAGTTCGACGCGGTCGCCGCCGCCGTGCTCGGCAGCGCGGGCACCGCCGACTGGGTCGTGATGTGCGGCAGCCTGCCTCCGGACGTTCCCGTCGACGTTTACGCAGGGCTGACCGCGCAGTTCACCGCCGCCGGCATCCGCGTCGCCGTGGACACCAGCGGCCCCGCGCTGCTCTCGGCCGTCGCCGCCGGACCCGATCTGGTCAAACCGAATCGGGACGAGCTGGCCGAGGCGGTCGGCGCGCCGCTGTCAGAACTCGGCGACGTCATCGAGGCCGCGCAGACGCTACGCGAACGCGGCGCCGGCGCGGTCCTAGCCAGCCTCGGCGCCGACGGTGCGGTCCTCGTCGATGACGACGGCGTGCTGCTGGCTCAGGGCACGCAGATCGAGCCGCGCAGCACGGTCGGCGCGGGGGACGCGCTGCTCGCCGGGTTCCTGGCCGGCGGCGCGCGCGGCGACAAAGCCCTGATCGAGGCGGTGGCCTGGGGCGCGGCGGCGGTCGGCTTGCCCGGCAGCCGAATGCCGTGCCCGGCGGACATCCGCCGCGAAGGCATCGTCGTGGTCGATCTCTCCCGAGAACCGGGCCCGCCGGTCTCGAAGCTCTCCGCACCAGGGTTCTGACACCCGCAACACCTCCCGCTCCCGCGAGGCTCAACACCCACGTTCCAAGGCTGTCTGTCAAGGAGGACGACGACATGGCCATGGCTTACACCCCGCAGCCCACCGGCACCGGGCTGCGCGCGTCAGTGCAGCGCTTCGGCAGTTTCCTCGCCTCGATGGTGATGCCGAACATCGGCGCGTTCATCGCCTGGGGACTGATCACCGCCCTGTTCATCCCGACCGGCTGGCTGCCGAACGCCAGGTTCGGCGCGCTGGTCGGCCCGATGATCACCTATCTGCTGCCGATCCTGATCGGCTACACCGGCGGCCGCGCGATCCACGGCCAGCGCGGCGCGGTGGTCGGCGCGATCGCCACCGCCGGCGTCGTGGTCGGCTCCAGCGTGCCGATGTTCCTCGGCGCGATGATCGCCGGTCCGCTGGCCGCCTACGTGCTCAAGCAGTTCGACAAGCTGATCGAGGACCGCGTCCGCACCGGATTCGAGATGCTGGTCGACAACTTCTCGCTCGGCATCATCGGCGGCGCGTTCGCGCTGCTCGGGGTCTGGGGCATCGGCCCGGTGGTCAACCATGTGACCACCTGGGCGGGCAACGGCGTGCAGTCGCTGGTCAACCACCATCTGCTGCCGCTGGCCTCGGTCGTGATCGAGCCGGCCAAGGTGCTCTTCCTGAACAACGCGATCAACCACGGCGTGCTCGACCCGCTGGGCGTGACCCAGGCGCTGCACAGCGGCAAGTCAATCCTGTTCATGCTGGAGAGCAACCCGGGCCCCGGCCTCGGCGTCCTGGTCGCCTACTTCCTCTTCGGCCCGCGCAAGCTGCGCCCGAGCGTGCCCGGCGCGATCATCATCCAGTTCCTCGGCGGGATCCACGAGATCTACTTCCCGTACATCCTGATGAAGCCGCGGCTGATCCTGGCCACCATCCTCGGCGGCATGGCGGGCATCGGCTGGTTCGAGGCCACCGGCGCGGGCCTGGTCGCCTCCCCCTCCCCCGGCAGCATCTTCGCCTACGCGGCCGAGACCCCGCGCGGCGGCTACTTCCCGGTGTTCGCGGGCGTGCTGATCGCCGCGGCCGTGTCCTTCGCGGTCGCCTCGCTGCTGCTCGGCTTCGGCCGCGGCGAGAAGGAGGAAGAGATCGAGGCCGCCGAAACCGTCCAGTCCAGCGAGATAACCCAGTCCCCTGATCAAGAGCCGCGGGCACGCCCCGCCGACCCAGTCCTCGCGCATGACACCGCGTTTGTCGGCGAGAGCGCCGCCGGGGAGGCGTGAGCACCATGACCACCATCAGCGCAGCCGACGTACACAAGATCATCGTGGCCTGCGACGCCGGAATGGGCAGCAGCGTGATGCTGGCCGCACAGCTTCGCAAGTCCCTGAAGAAGTACCCGGTCACCGTCGAGCACTCCCCGGTCAGCCAGATCCCGGCGGACGCGGATCTCGTCGTCTGCCACGCCGGGCTGGCTGATCGAGCCCGCGCCGCGGCCGGAGCGAAGCCGGTCATCGCGTTCCAGATCTTCCTCGGCGATCCGGCCGTGGAGGCGATCCTCAAGGCCATCAAGGAAGGCGGCGTCATCAATGTCTGACACGCCTGCGCCCGACACAGCCGCGGACACCGCGGCGATGACCGGCCTGCTGCGGCCCGAAGCGGTGCGGTTGGCCGAGCCCGCGGCCGACCGAACCGACGCCGTACGCCGCTGCGGCCGGGTCCTGGTCGAGATCGGCGCGGTCGAGCCCGCGTACATCGACGCGATGCTCGAACGCGAACGCGACATCCCCACCTACGTCGGCGAGGGCGTGGCGATTCCGCACGCGACCCTCGCCGGCAAGCAATCCGTGCTGCGCGACGCGCTCGCCGTGGTGAAGCTCGCCGAACCGGTGGACTGGAACGGCAATCCGGTGAGCGTGTGCGTGGCCATCGCGGCGCGCGGAGACGGTCACCTGGGGATCCTCTCCGAACTCGCCGAGATCCTGCTCGACCCGGACCGTGCCCGCGCCCTGCGAGACGCCCAGGACGCGAACGAAGTCGTCCGCCTCCTTCAGCCCACCGCAGTCTCCTGACAGCGCACTCTACAAATCCCTGTACCGGAAGGCTCTGATCATGAAGGTGACCCGCTTCTACGCTCCCGGGGACGTGCGCATCGAGGACGCGCCGGAGCCCGAGGCCGGACCCGGGGAGGTGAAGATCAGGGTACGAAACTGCTCCACCTGCGGCACGGACCTGAAGATCTACCGCTACGGACACCACCGCATCGACCCGCCGCGCGTCATGGGCCACGAGATCGCGGGCGAGGTCGTGCAGGTCGGCGCGGGCGTCGGCGGATGGTCGGCCGGGGACAGGGCGCAGGTCATCGCCGCGATCCCGTGCGGGCAGTGCGCGGAATGCCGGCGCGACCGGATGACCGTGTGCCCGAATCAGGAATCGATGGGTTACCAGTACGACGGCGGCTTCGCCGAGTTCATGATCGTGCCGGCGAAGGTGCTGGCGGTCGGCGGGCTCAACCCGATTCCGAGCGGCGTGGGCTTCGACGAGGCCTCCATCGCCGAGCCGCTGGCCTGCGTGCTCAACGGTCAGGAACTCGCCCGAGTCGGCGCGGGCGACGACGTGGTGATCGTCGGTTCTGGGCCGATCGGCTGCCTGCATGTCCGCCTGGCGCGGTCGCGCGGCGCGGCGCGCGTCTTCCTGGTCGAACTCAACCGCGAGCGGCTGGAACGCGCAGCCGCCCTGGTCGCTCCCGACGAAGCCATTTCGCCCGAGGACGGCGACATCGCCGAGCAAATCCTGAAGCTGACCGACGGCCGCGGCGCCGACGTCGTGATCACCGCCGCCGCCTCCGGCAAGGCGCAGGAGCAGGCGCTGCGCTACACCGCCCGCCAAGGCCGCATCAGCTTCTTCGGCGGCCTGCCACAGGACGCCCCCACGATCACCCTCGACTCGAACCTCGTCCACTACCGCGAGCTGACGATCGTCGGCGCGAACGGTTCCAGTCCCGCGCACAACGCCCGCGCACTCGACCTGATCGCGACCGGGGCCGTGCCTGTCAAGGATCTGATCACGCACCGGCTGCCGCTCGACGGCACCCTCGAAGCTCTCGACGTGGTCAGCCGCGGCGAAGCCATCAAAGTCACCATCGAACCCTGATCCACGCGACCTGACCAATCCGCGTTTCATCTCGCCATTGGAGCCCGTTCCCATGCCCGAGCGCACCGTCACCGTCGCCTCAGCCAGCGGCCTGCACGCCCGCCCCGCCGCGCTGTTCGTCAAGGCCGCAGCCGCGCAACCGGTGCCGGTCAAGCTGCGGATCGGCGACGGCCCGCTCGCCGACGCGCGCAGCATCCTGGCCGTCCTCGCGCTGCGCGTCGAACACGGCACGACGGTGACGCTCAGCACCGGCGCGGAGGACGGGCCAGCGGCACACGAAGCCTTGGCAGCGCTCGCCGATCTGCTCTCTCGCGACCTGGACGCGGAGCCGGCCAATGGTTGACCGGCTCCAGGGACTCGGCGTCAGCGCAGGCACCGCAGCGGGCCCAGCCCTGCGCATGGGCCGGCCCCCGCAACTGCCCCCGCCGCGTTCCGTCACCTCCTCGCCGACCGAACAGGCGGCAGCTCGCGAAGCCCTCGATCATGTCGGACACGAGCTGGCCGAACGTGCCGCCCGCGCAACGGATCCGGCCGCACGCGCCATCCTCGAAGCCCAAGCCCTGATCGCGAAAGACCCACTGCTGGCAGAGTCCTGCGACAGCGCCGTCGCCGCAGGCCTCGACGCCGCTCACGCCGTGCACTGCGCGTTCACCCAGCAAGCAGACGGCCTGCGTGCGGCCGGAGGCTATCTCGGCGAACGCGCCGCGGATCTGGAAGATCTCCGCGACCGCGCGGTCGCCTGGCTGCTCGGCGAGCCGATGCCCGGCATCCCGGATCCCGGCCATCCGTTCGTCCTCATCGCCGATGATCTCGCCCCGGCCGACACCGCCACGCTCGATCCCGCGCGCGTCCTCGCCTTGGTGACGGTCCGCGGCGGTCCGACCAGCCACACCGCGATCCTCGCCCGCGCCCTCGGCCTGCCCGCTGTCGTCGCATGCCGGGAAGCGCTCGCCATCGAAGACGGAACCCTGATTCGCGTCGACGGCGAGACCGGCACGATCACTCTCAACGCCACACCTGACACCACCGCAATAACCCACCCCACCGCGACGGTGACTTTCACCGGCCCTGGCCGCACTGCCGACGGACACCGCGTCCCGCTCCTGCTGAACATCGGCTCCGCCGACGACCTGCCTGCCGACGCCGCCACGAACGTCGAGGGCGTCGGCCTGCTGCGCACCGAGCTGCTGTTCCTCGGCCGCCACGACGCGCCGAGCCTCGACGAGCAGCGCGAAGCGTACACGCGCGTCTTGCGTGCCCTCCCCGGCCGACGCGTCGTCCTGCGCACCCTCGACGCCGGCGCCGACAAGCCGCTCCCGTTCCTCTCCCTCACCGATGAGCCGAACCCCGCGCTCGGTATTCGTGGCCTGCGAACCTCGCGCACCCGCCCCGAAATCCTCGATACTCAACTGGATGCGGTCGCCCTAGCGGCACAAGCGGCCGACGCCGACCTCTGGGTCATGGCCCCGATGGTCTCCACCGCGCAGGAAGCGGCCGATTTCGCCACGCGGGCACGCGCCCGCGGACTGTCCAAAGTCGGCGCAATGATTGAAGTCCCCGCGGCCGCGCTGCGCGCCGGCCAAATCCTCGAGCACGTCGACTTTCTGAGCATCGGCACCAACGATCTCGGCCAATACACGATGGCCGCAGACCGCCAATGCGGCGAGCTCGCCGACCTGCTCGACCCCTGGCAGCCCGCCCTGCTCGACCTGATCGCGTTGTGCGCACGGGCCGGAAAGGGCGCCGGCAAACCCGTTGGCGTTTGCGGCGAAGCTGCCGCGGATCCGACGCTCGCCTGCGTGCTCGTCGGCCTTGGAATCAGCAGCCTCTCAATGTCCCGCGCATCCGTAAGCCGTGTTGGCGTACGGCTGCGCCAGCACACGCTCGACTACTGCTCCTCCCTCGCCGACGCCGCCCTCGCCGCACCCGACGCTGCCGCTGCCCGCGCCGCCGCCTCCACCCTCCTGACCCGCAACTCATAACCTTTGCCCAGACTCACCTTTGTCCCGCTCACCTGGACAACTCCGCCTCCACCCTCGCGACCCGCAACTCATGACCTCTTAACCGAATTCACCGTTGTCCCGCTCAGCTGGACAACCCTGCCACCCGCCGCCCGCCATTTCCCTCCTCCCCAACAAACCCCCGCGATGACATTTCCGCGACGCGGCCGCACTACCAACCCCACCGCTCGTTCGCCTCGCCACCCGACCACAGACGCCCTTGCGCGCTGTTTGTCTCGCGATAGCTTCGCCGACGGCAATTGAGGAAAGACCGGGACACGCGTGCACAGGTTTTTCACTCCACCACACATAAACGACCGGTTGTCCGGTCCAGCGAGACAACACCGGATCCTCAACACACGATCAAGCCCCGGCGCAGAACGTTTGTGCCGGTTTTTTCGCCGCGCCAGCCGCCCATTGCGGACACTTTCGCAGGTAACACGGCATGAGCCGGGGACGGATTGATATAGTCGAAGCTCGACTTCGAAACCCCGGTACGCGAGGTGAGTCGTGCACGCTCCCCCCGGGATGTTCGATCCCATGCGCGATCAAGACCCGGTCCAGATCGGGAGCTACCGGCTGCGGGCGCGGCTCGGCGGCGGCGGCATGGGGGAGGTCTTCCTCTCCTTCGACGCATCGGGGCAACCGGTGGCCGTGAAGGTGCTGCGCCGGGAGTTCGCCGACGATCGCACGTTCCGCTCCCGGTTCGGCCACGAGGTGCGCGCCGCGCGGCAGGTGTCCGGGCCCGGCATCGCCCCGCTGCTCGACGCCGATCCGGAGGCCGAGACGCCGTGGCTGGCCACCGCGTATGTCGCCGGACCGACGCTCGCGGATGCCGTCGAACTCTACGGGCCGCTGCCGGTCTCCGCGGTGATCGTGCTGATGTCCGGGATCGCGGCATCGCTCCGGGCGATTCACGACACCGGGATCGTGCATCGCGACCTCAAGCCGGCGAACGTCGTGCTCGGCGCGGACGGGCTGCGCGTGATCGACTTCGGCATCGCGCGCGCCGCCGATGCCACGCCGCTCACCCTCACCGGAATGATGATCGGCTCTCCGCAGTACCTCGCGCCGGAACAGGTGCTCGGTGAGCCGCCGGCGCCCGCCGGGGACGTCTTCTCACTCGGCGCGCTGGCGCACTACGCGGCCACCGGCCGGCCCGCATTCGGCGAAGGCCCGAAATTCGGGGTGGTCTACCGGATCGTGAACGAGCGGCCCGACCTGGCCGGCTGTCCGCTGCAGATCCGGTCCCTCATCGAATCCTGCCTCGCCAAGGATCCCGCCGAGCGGCCGACCACAGCCGAGATCCTGGAGATCTGCACGCCCGACGAGCCGCCGCGCACCGCGGCGGATTGGCTGCCGGAGCCGGTCGTCTTCGCGATCGGCGCATACCGCGACGCGCTCGCCGATCTCACTTTGGGCGCCGGCGACAGCAGGCCACGTAGCGCCGCCGACAGCCCGCCGCCAGCGTCGATAGAAATCCGGCAGCAGGACGAAAAGACCGGATCCAGCCGCCGTCCTTCGCGCCGCGCCCTGGCCGGGCTCGCCGCGGCGATCGCCGTCGTCGGCACCGCGACCGGCGTCGCGCTCGCCGTCTCACCGAGCAGCGGGCCCTCCTCCGCCGCCCGATCCGGTTCATCGTCGTCAGCGAGCCCGAATCATGGCTCTTCCGTGCAAGCCGCCAGTGGCCAGGGCATACCGACGCCCGACTGGTTCCAGGGCGGTCCCCCGCCGGGACCCGGTCCCGGCCCGGACGGCGGTCCTCCGCCAAGCGGTCAAGGTGGCGAGCTCCCGCCGCCTCCACCGGTGAATTACCTGGTCTGGTCGGGCAATATCACCTTCACCAACACGGGGATGTGGCTCGACGAGCGGCCGCCGATTCCCGCCGAGGGCGAGATCCACGGGGATATCCGGGAGGCCTCCCCACCGCCGCTCGCGGAGCTGTCCAGCAACGGCCGGCGCGTACGGAATCTCGCGCTGTGGACCGGTACCGGCACTCCCGACGGCACCAAGTGCCGCGACTTCGCATTCACGCACGGGACCTGGGACCTGCAGCACGTCTCGGTCGGCAACATCGTGTGCGCGCTCACCGCTTACCGCCAAGTCGCCGTGTTGCGGATCACCGCCTTTCCGACTGACGGCTCCGGGGTCACCGCGACTGCCACCGTCTGGGGCGGCAATCCGCGGTAACCCCGGATCTGCGCAGAGCTGTGCGGTGTCAGTACCTCGTCAGTTCGTCGTCAGTTCGTCGTCAGTTGCTCAGTTCCTCGGATCGTCACGTCCTCAGCTGGCCGGGAAGCTGAAGTAGTGCAAGCTGACGTACGGCGGGTTGCCCGCGGCGCCGGACTGGAACTCCAGATAGACGTTGTGCGTGCCGGTGGTCTTGGCGATGTTCGCCGGAACGGTCCGCCAGCTCGACCAACCGCCGGTGTTGCCGACCGCGAAGTTGCCGATCGGCGCGTTGCCCGGGTTGTCGAGCACCACGTTGACCAGACCACTGACGCCGCCCGCGGCCCCGGAGGCGACCCGGGCGTCGAACTGGGTCGAGCCGGTACTGCCGAAGTTGATGTTGTTGTACTCCAGATACTCGCCATTGGTCAGCTGCGGTACCTGATTTCCGTCGACTCCGGACGGGTTGGTGTCACCGCTGGCCGCGGAAACCGTGACCGCGCCCTGCGACGCGTTGTAGCAGTCCGCTGAGATGTTGGAGGTGGCCGTGGCCGTGCAGGACTTTCCTCCACCACCACCGGTGGACGACGGGCTCGCGGACGGCGAAGTGGACGGCGACGCAGATGGTGACGAGCTCGACCCGCTGGTCTGGTACACCGCGACGTAGTCCACGCTCATCCCGGCACCGGAGCTGGTCGCCGAGCTGGGCGAGGTGCAACCGCAGATCGCGTTCGGGTACGCGCCGCCGATCGCCACGTTCAAGATCACGAAGAAACCGTGGTCGACGGCGTTGGCCCAGGTCGTCGCGTCCATCTGGTTCTGATTGACGGTCAGCTGGAGTGCGCCGTCGGTGTAGAAGCGCAGCTGCTCGGCTCCGGCGGTGCGCCGATCAACGATCACTGAGTACGTGTGGTACCCGGTCTGGCAGCCGCCGCACGCGAGCAGCCCGCTGCCGATCCCGGTCGTTTCGTTGCACGGGCCGCCGGGGTCTACGCCGCAGTGCAGCGTGTGCGAGACCTCGCTCAGAGCGTTGACGTCCTCCATCACGTCGAGCTCGCCGATGCTTGGCCAGTTGGTCGCGCCCACCGGCCTGGCCGCCGCGCCCAGCGCCCAGAACGCCGGCCAGTAACCCTGGCCGCTGGCGGGGTTCGGCTGCTCGATCGACGCGGTGATCTCCATCTCGCCGCCGGCCGGTGCGGCGAAGTCGGTGCGCTGGGTCTCCACCCGGCCCGAGGTCCACGAACTGCCGCTCTTGATCGGCTTGATGACCAGGTGGCCGGAGCCGTCCTGGTAGACGTTCGCGGTGGAATTGGTCTCCGACTCCACCTCGCCGGTTCCCCAGTTCCCGGCGCCGCCGGGGTAGCTGGTTCCGAGATCGTAGAGCCAGTTCGCGGTGTTCAGGCCGGTGCCGGCGGCGCCATTGAAGTCGTCGCTGAACACGGTGGTCCAGCCGGCCGGCGGTGCGGGGACAGCGGCCGAGGCCGCACCGGGCAGCGCCAACACCGTGGTGGCTGCGGCTACCGGGGCGATCGCGGCCGCGATCGCCAGGACGACGCGGCGGCGTCGGAGTGCAGGTCGAAGCATCGTTGCTCCTGCGCGAGAGAAAAGCACTGCTGGTGGGTGTGGGACGGCGCGGCCCTGACGCACAGCGATGCTCGAACGTCCTGACCGCGACGTGATCGCGCGCCGCCGGGTGGAGTGGGGGTCTGCGCTGGCGGCGCGCGGCGTAGGTTTCCGGAAACGTTTCCGGAAGAGGCAACTCGGAGTATGCGACCTGTTTTCCCGCGCGTCAACCGGTGACGGTGAGCCAGTTGCTGACTACCGCGATAATTACCTCGCCCGAGCCCAGTGGGATCGGGCGGCACGGATGTGATCAGCGACGCTCGGCGGCGCGACATACGCGATCGCAGCGGTGATCAGTGACCCTTGTGCTTGCCGTGCGACGGGCCACCGTTGTCGGCTCCCTTGTCGCCGCCCGACTTCGGCGCCGTGCTCTGCGCGGGCCCCGCGGGACCGGCGTGGGCGGCCGGCGTGGTCGCTTTGCCGCCGGCGGACTGGCTGGGCGAAATGACGACCGAGACCGCGTGCACCGAGCCGGAACTTGAGGAACTCGGGCTCGCGGGATGGCTGGTCGTCTGCTGCGTGGTGCTGGCGGCGGCTTGCGTGCCGAACCCGGCCACGAGCCATGCGGTACCACCGGCGGTGGCCATAGCCGCGAAGGAAACCGCCGCGACCAGCGCCTTGGCTCGTCGGTCGACGCGCTGCTGACCCGCGCGCTGCCGCGTAGGACCGGTCCGCAGCACAGATATCAGCGCCTTGCCCCGCTCGGCGGCGGGGTGCCGTTGCGGCCAGAGCCGCTCCGGGTTCTCCACATCGAGCGCGCGCAGCTCGGCCGCAGCCGCCGCACCGGACGGCGGGCGGTCCGCCGGATCACGCGCCATCAACCGGAAACACTGCTCGGCGACCAGCGGCGGTATGTCGGCGGGCAGCGGGGTTGCGCGACCGTCCGCGTGTGCGCACAGCACCGCTATCGGTTCACTCGCCTCGAACGGCAGACGACCGGAAAGCAGCTGATAGAACAACACACCGAGCGAGTACAGGTCAGCGGCAGGGCTGTCCGGCGCGCCGGAAACGCGCTCCGGTGCGAGGTAGGCGATCGTGCCGACGATGTTGCCGGTCATCGTCTCGGTCTCGAGGTCCACCGGTTCCTGCGCGCACAAGTCGCGGTTCGGTGCCGGACGGGTTCGCGTCGCGATGCCGAAGTCGACGATCTTGATGTCGTGCGCCGCGCCGTTGGACGCCGCGTCCTTGGACTCGGTGAGCATGATGTTGGACGGCTTCACGTCACGGTGCACGACCCCGGCTCGATGCGCGGCGTGCAGCGCCTCGGCGCATTCGGCGACGATCCACACCGCTTCGGCCAGCGGCAACCGGCCCTCGCGCTTGATCCGCGCGGACAGGCTTTCGCCCTGCACGAGCTCCATGACAATGAACGAGCCTTGGTCAGTCTCGAAATAGTCGTAGACCCGGGCCAGCCGCCGCTCCGTGAGGCTGCCGATGACCATTGCTTCGCGTCGCAGCCGCCGTTCGGCCGAGCCGCGCGCCGCGTCCGCGCGGTCGGTCAGCTTGATCGCCACCTGCCGGCCGAGCACCAGGTCACGCGCCCGCCACACGCAACCCATGCCGCCGCGCCCGAGCCGGTCCTCAAGTAGATACCGATCGACCAACGTCGCACCGTCAGTAGCCCACACTGTATTTCTCACCAACTCCGGCCGGATTCCGGCCCTACTGTTTGCCACTCGCGCCGGATGCATTCGTGAGACGCCGGAAAAGAAACTTTCACGACCAGTCAGGTCGCTTGCCGCAGCAGGTATCCAGGTGCGGCTGGTCGCGCGGACGCAGCCCTGTGACCTGTCTGAACGCTCAATCATCCGACGTTGACTTGAGACAGCCAGTGCGTAACTTCAGGCCGCTAGCAGTTCGACTCGTCTTCATCACGTTTCCAAAGGGGAGATGCCTTGTTCTCACGAACTGGCCGCCGCACGTGGCGCGGCCTGACCGCCCTCGCGTTCGGCGCCGCGAGCGTGGCCGCCGCACCGGGATTGGCCGCCGCCGACGCCGCGGGTTCGGCGTCACTCGCGCCGTCCGCATCCGGCCACAGCCTGCCTACGGACGCCCGGTTCTTCATTCCGCAGCCTTCCTCCGGCGCCGTCTCACAGATCAAGCAGTTGTTGCGCGGCGGGGACTGGCGGGACGCCGCGCTGCTCACGCGGATGGTCACGACGCCGCAGGCCGTCTGGTTCACCAGCGGCACGCCCGCGGACGTGCAGAAGCAGGCGCACGACACGATCCGGCAGGCCGCCCTGGAGCGCGCCGTGCCGGTCCTGGCCGCGTACGACATCCCGGGCCGTGACTGCTCGCAGTACTCAGCAGGCGGGGCACTCGACCAGAGCGCCTACGAAGCCTGGATCGACGGCCTGGCCGCAGGCATCGGACGGGCCAAGGCCGTGGTGATTCTGGAGCCGGACGCGCTGGGCAACATGCCGTCCAATTGCGGCCTGCCCTCCTCGACTTATCCCTTTACCGACGCCGAGCGCATCGCGGAGATCGACTACGCGGTGACGGCTCTGGAGAAGGACCCCGCAGTCAGCGTCTACCTCGACGGCACGCACAGCGCATGGCAGTCGGTGGGCACCATGGCGCAGCGGCTGCTGGCCGGCGATGTGCAGCAGGCGCAGGGCTTCTTCCTCAATCTCTCCAACTACCAGGCCGACCCGCAGCTGATCAACTACGGCACCTGGATCTCGGACTGCATCGCGATGGTCACCGACGCCAATAACGCGCACTTCAACAAGCCCGGCGACTGCGCGAGCCAGTACTACCCGGCGAACCCGAGCGACTTCAGCACCTGGGGCCTGACGACGCAGTGGTACGCGCAGAACATGGGGGACGCGGTGGCCAGTACCCACTTCGTCATCGACACCAGCCGCAACGGCAAGGGTCCGAACACCATGCAGACCTACGCGGCCGCGCCGTACAACCAACCGGCGAGCGTGGTCTCGAAGCTGGCCTCCGGCAACTGGTGCAACCCGCCCGCGTCAGGGCTCGGAGTTCGCCCGACCGCGAAGACCGGCGTTGCGCTGCTGGACGCGTACCTGTGGGTGAAGATCCCTGGCGAGTCGGACGGCCAGTGTGACGCGGCAGGCGGCGTGCGTGCATGGGACTACACCGCGTACACGCAGTCGAACTGGCCGACCGACGCGGCGAGCCAGCAGTTGTTCGACCCGCTGTGGGGCGTGAACGACCCGGCGGCCGGCGCCTGGTTCCCGCAGCAGGCACTGCAACTGGCGCAGGAGGCCATGCCGCCGCTGTTCTAGCTACATATAAGCACTCTGTGTCTCGTGTGACTGGACAACCGTGAGGGCCGCTCCCGACCTGGCGTCGAGAGCGGCCCTCTGGTGGGTTATCGGTGGACTACGGGCATCCGGCGCCGTTCACGGTGAACGAGGTCGGCGACGCGTTGTTGCTGCCGTATGTACCGGTGAAGCCGAAGTTCACCGAGCTTCCCGGCGCGATGGTCCCGTTGTAGGACAGGCTCGTCGCGGTCACCTGCGCGCCGGACTGCGTGTAGCTCGCGCTCCACATCTGGCTGATCTTCTGGTCGCCGGGGAACGTCCACTTGATCGCCCAGCCGTTGATGGCCGCGCTGCCGTTGTTGGCAATCGTGACGGACGCCTGGAAACCGCCAGGCCAGCTGCTGACCACGCTGTACGTCGCGACGCACTTGCCGGTGCCGGAACCCGTCGAGCTGGCGGAAGGCGAAGCGGACGCGGACGGGCTGGCCGACGGTGATTGCGAGGGTGAGGCCGACGGGCTCGCCGACACGGACGCGCTCGGGCTGGGGCTCGCGCTGGCCGAAGCGCTCGGTGAAGCGCTGGCCCCGGAGGCGAGCGTGGTGAACGCGGCCGCCTGCAGGACCGGCGAGATGCGGCCGGCCGAGTCGAGCGCGGCGACTTCGTACGCGTATTCGGTTCCGGCTGCGAGGCCGGTGAGCGAATACGCGGTCGCCGTGGCGGCCGTGGTCGCGATCAGCTTCGGCGTCGGCGAGAGCTGATACACGTCGTAACCGGAGATCGCGCTGCTGCCCGCGGTCGAGGCCGACCAGGTCAGCGTGGCGCCGCTGCCACTGACCGCGGAGGCCAGCAGCGTGCCCGGCGTCGAGGGCGCGGTGTTCGCCGAGGCCGTGAGCGAGGTGTTGCCCGAGGTGATGAACTGCGCGACATTCGACGCCGCCGAGGCCTCGCCCTGCGAATCGACCGCCGTGACGAAGTAGCCGTAGGGCGAGGTGCGGTTCGCGTTGAGACCGGTCACCTTGTACGAGGTCGTAGATGCGTTCACGGTCCCGATGAGCGTCCCGGACGAGGTGTACACGTCGTATCCGGCCAGCGGGTTGCCACCTGCCGCCGAGGCTGTCCAGCTGAGAGTGGCACCGGTCGACGTGACGGCGCTCGCCGTCAACGCCCCGGGCGTGGACGGCCTTGCGGCGCTGCTCGGCGCGCTGCCCCAGACCAGCGTGTTGCCGGAGTACAGCGGGATGTCGCCGACGGTCACCGGGGTCGCGTTGGTCGTGGTCGGAATGCCCTGGAACGACCAGTCCTCGGCCGGGTTGTGCGCGGCGGGGAAGGTCAGCCGGAACTGCACCTGCGCCTGATAGTCAATGTTCGTGTAGTCGGCCTCGCCGTCCGGTTCGAGGTCGAGGTTCGAGCAGGAGACCGTGATGTAGTACGTGCTGCCCGAATACTGCGTCGGCGCGCTCGGCGCCTGGCACTGGTTGTACGAGGACTGCAACGAGACCTGCGATGCCGATTCACCGGCGTCGAGCGTGAAATAATAGCGGAAGCTGGCGTTCGGCATCGGCCGGGCCGGCCAAGCGGACTGGTTATTGATCAGTGCCTTGATCTCGATGAAGTTCGATCCCTGATTGTTGATCGCGGCCTGCACGTACTGCTGCGGCCCGTCCGGCAGCTCGGCCTTCGGGAAATTGGACACGACCGTGCCGCCGTACTGCTGGGTGAGCCGGGCCAGCGCACCGGAGAACAGCGCGTTGTAGTCCAGCGCGCCCTCAGTGTACTGATACTGGGTGCGGTCGTCGGTGAACGCGTCGTTCGCGCTCGTCGGCCCGCCGACCAGTAAGCCGTAGGCCAGATGCCTGGTTTGCGCCGGGGTGCTCAGGTTGTTCGACCAGGGGTCGTGCGCGGTGGAGTGGTGCGGGTTCTTCGGCCAGGCGCTGTTGGTACCGCCGTTGGTGAAGCCGACCTCGTAGCTTTCGTGGTTGGGGTTGTCGCCGAGGATGTAGTTGATCTGCCCGACCGCGAAGCTGTGGTAGGTGGCGGCGCGGGTCGCGTCCAAGTTGTTCGAGGTCAGATAGTCGCCGAATTCGAGGGCTGCGAAGGCGGCGTTGGCTGAGTACCGCAGCGAACCCCACTGGTTCAGAAAGGCCTCGCCGCCAGGCGAGTAGCTGACCTTCGAGCCGTTCACGCCGGTGGTCCACCAGTCCAGGAAGCGCTCGGCGTCGGCGACGTACTGCGACTGGCCGGTGAGCTCGGCCAGCAGGATGTAGTCGGCGTAGCTGACGTCGTCCCAGTTGATCGTCCAGCTGTATTCATGCAGCGTGGATTGACTGGCCAGCGGCAGGTTCGCGTAGTCGCTCTCCGCGGTGTTCAGCCAGCTGGCGGTCCCGGTCGCGCGGTACAACCAGATCGCGCCCTGCACGATCTCATCCCAGTAGCCGCTGTACGAGGTGTAGTAGCTCTGCGCGCCCGTGATGCAGTCGCTGTACTTGCCGCGGTAGTTGTTCGCGAAGCTCCACAGGCTCTGCGCCTGGCTGACCAGTTGCGCGGCGTACTTCGAGTCGGCGGTCTTGAACGCGACCGCGGAGGCGGCGAGCGCCGAGGCAGCCTCGCCGGCCAGGTCAGCGCCCGCGCACGACGCGGTGATGGCGTATGAGGGGCGGGAGTTCGGGTTGGTCTCCGCCGGGCCCCAGTACGAGTGGTCGCTGCTCGCGTCGCCGACCTGGCCGTAGAAGGTGGTCGCGCCGGTGAACGCGGAAAGGATGTAATCGTCGCCCCAGCGCAGGTTGCTCAGCGCCGCCTGGGTCTGGCCCGCCGACGCGTAGCCCTGGCCGTAGTCGACCAGGCCCCACGCGAGCATCGTCATCGAATAGGCCTCGGGCAGGCCGAATTTCACCAGGTCGCCGGCGTCGTGGTAGCCGCCGGTGAGGTTCACGCCGTGGTCCGAGCCGTCGGACAGGTCGGAGTCGCCGCGCCAGTCCACCGGATTGTCCGGCGCCACCTGCCCCGAGCGCTGGATGTTGTAGAAGAGCATCGAGTCCTGGAGCGCTTCGGCGTAGTCGAACTCGCCGTTCGTGGAGAGCGCGTGCGCTGAAGGGACCAGCGCTAGAGCGGCTACGGCGGCCGTGGCGAGGGCCGTCGCTCCACCGATCAGAGTGCGCACAAGCGGCACGCGACGAGCGCCGATCCGGACCGTTCGGCCAGGCTCGCCGCGCCCGGACGTGGCCGTTTTGGCGTGCCGCCCCGGCGATAGTTTCAAAACACGCCCTACTCGCATGACTCCTCCGACCGCCATCCCCAGCTCATCGGCCGCGCCTGGCGCGCGGCCGTGCCGCCGTGAGAGTCACGAACCGGGTTTCGTACGTCAACGGCGGTATGCGCAAGCTGCGGTGCGCCGCGACGCCGACAGGCCTGCTCATCAGCACTATTCACGCCCGCGGCGCGGCGAGCAGCCCGGCCGGACCGGGAAAGTTGCACGCCACCGGGACCGTTTCCACTACCCCGAACCGGGTACGCGGGTTCACCTTCTCGGCGGGTCGAACAGGCACCGCCGAGCGACAGGACGGAGCATAGGCCCCATGTTCGGCACCGTCGGCAAGGATGCCCTTGTCCTCACCTCGACCACTGATCCGCCCGGCCTGAGCGTGTCCGGCGTGCTGGACCTACCTGATGTCGACGCCTTCGCGCACGCCCTCGACGAGGCCGCGGCGCGGCTGGACGGGAACGTGTCGGTGGATCTCGGCGGCCTGCGCGCCGCCTGCACCGAAGGCCTGCTCGCCATGGTCCGCGTGGCCCGTCGGCTCGCCGCGCAGGACCGCAAGCTGATCGCCCGCTCGCTGTCGGTTCCACAGCGCCAACTGCTCAAGCTCGCGGGCTGGGATCGTACGCCCGGCCTCATCGTCGCCGACCAGTAGCTCGCCGAGGCATTGACCGACCGCCAGAACTGTAGAACTGAGTGAAGGGGGGCTTCGGCGCATGACGCAGATCTGGCCGGGGTTCGGGTATCCGCTGGGCGCCGTGTACGACGGCGCGGGCACCAATTTCGCGATCTTCTCCGAGGCGGCGGATCGCGTCGAGCTGTGCCTGTTCGACGACAAGGGCGAGGAGGAGCGCTTCCGCCTGCGCGAAGTGGACGCCTTCGTCTATCACGCCTACCTGCCCGGCGTAGGCCCTGGTCAGCGCTACGGCTACCGCATGCACGGACCGCACCGCCCCCGCGCCGGCCTGAGGTTCAACTCGAACAAGCTGCTGCTCGACCCGTACGCGCGCGCCTTCGAGGGGCAGGTGGAATGGAACGAGGCGCTGTTCGGCTACCGCTTCGGCCATCCGGACTCGCGTAATGACGCGAACTCGGCGCCGTACACGATGCGCTCGGTCGTGGTGAATCCGTACTTCGACTGGGACGGTGGCATGGGCTCTGAGCGGCGCCCGCGCACGCCGTACCACGAGACGGTGATCTACGAGACGCATGTGAAGGGCCTGACGATGCGTCACCCGGACGTCCCGGATGAGCTTCGCGGCACCTACGCGGGCCTCGGGCACCCGGTCATCATCGACCACCTGCTCGCGCTCGGCGTCACCGCCGTGGAGCTGATGCCGGTGCACCAGTTCGTTCACGACGAGCGGCTGGTGTCCTCCGGATTGTGCAATTACTGGGGCTATAACACCATCGGCTTCTTCGCTCCGCACAACGGTTACACGGCCAGCGGACAGCGCGGCGAGCAGGTGCAGGAATTCAAGGCGATGGTGCGCTCGCTGCACCAGGCCGGCATCGAAGTCATCCTCGACGTGGTCTACAACCACACCGCCGAGGGCAACCACCTGGGTCCGACGCTCTCCTTCCGCGGCATCGACAACGCGGCCTACTACCGGCTGGCGGAGAACGACCGGCGTTACTACATGGACACCACGGGCACCGGTAACAGCCTGCTGATGCGCCACCCGCATGTGCTCCAGCTGATCATGGACTCGCTGCGTTACTGGGTCACCGAGATGCACGTCGACGGCTTCCGCTTCGACCTCGCGGCGACGCTGGCCCGGCAGTTCCACGAGGTGGACCGGCTCTCCGCCTTCTTCGACCTGGTGCAGCAGGACCCGGTGGTCTCCCGGGTGAAGCTGATCGCCGAGCCCTGGGACGTGGGCGAGGGCGGCTACCAGGTGGGCAACTTCCCGCCGCTGTGGACCGAGTGGAACGGCAGGTACCGGGACACGGTGCGGGACTTCTGGCGCGGCGAGCCGGCCACTCTCGCCGAGTTCGCCTCCCGGCTGACCGGTTCCTCAGACCTCTACCAGGACGACGGCCGCCGCCCGATCGCCTCGATCAACTTCGTGACCGCGCACGACGGGTTCACGCTGCACGACCTGGTCTCCTACAACGACAAGCACAACGAGGCCAACGGCGAGGAAAACCGGGACGGCGAATCGCACAACCGCTCCTGGAACTGCGGCGCGGAGGGTGCGACCGACGATTTGGAAGTGCTGGCGCTGCGGGAGCGGCAGAAGCGCAACTACATCGCCACGCTGATGCTGTCCCAGGGTGTGCCGATGATCCTGCACGGCGACGAACTGGGCCGCACCCAGCAGGGCAACAACAACGCCTATTGCCAGGACAATGAGCTGAGCTGGGTGGACTGGGAGGGGGCGCGCGAGCACGAGACGCTGCTCGAATTCACCCGGCGGGTCGCCAAGCTACGGGCTGCGCACCCGGTGTTCCGCCGCCGCCGGTTCTTCCACGGCGGGATCCTTCCGCACACCGGCAGCACCCTGCCGGACATCCAGTGGTTTACTCCGTTCGGCGTAGTGATGACGGCGCGCCATTGGGAGACCGGTTACGCCAAGACGATGACCGTCTTCCTTAACGGCAACGCCATCGCCGAGCCGGACCTGCGCGGCGAGCAGGTGCGCGACGACTCGTTCCTGCTGCTGTTCAACGCGCACCACGAACCGCTGCCATTTACGCTGCCGCCTGTGGACTACGGCGAGATGTGGGAGAGCGTGCTGGACACCGCGATGCCGGTCTTCAGCGACCGGCCGGCGCTCAAACCCGCGTCCACGACCCTGGTGGAGGCCCGTTCGCTGACGGTGCTGCGCCGTGTCAGCTGACGGCGCGGCATTCGGCGCCCGCACGGTACCGGCGAGCACGTATCGGCTACAGCTGTCGCCGAGCTTCACGTTCAACGACGCCGTAGCCGTCGTGCCCTACCTGCACAAGCTCGGCGTAACGCACGCGTACCTCTCTCCGATCCTGCAACCCGCGCCCGGCTCCACGCACGGCTACGACGTGGTCGACCACAGCACGATCAACACCGAACTGGGTGGCGAGGAGGGGTTGCGGCGCCTGGTCGGCGAGCTACACCGGCACGGGATGGGCGCCATCGCCGACATCGTGCCGAACCACATGGGCATGCCGGTACCCGAGTCGGGCAACCGGGCGTTGTGGTCAGTACTGCGCGACGGCCCGGATTCGCCGTTCGCCGGCTGGTTCGACATCGACTGGTCCGCACAGGGCGGCGCGGTGCTGCTTCCGGTGCTCGGTCGCCGCATCGGTGAGTGCCTGCACGACGGAGAGCTGAAGATCGATCCGGCCGGTGATCCGGCGGTGGCCGAGTCGGCGCCGGTGCTGCGCTACTTCGACCACGTGTTCCCACTGCGTCCGGGTACTGAGAAACTACCTCTGGCCGAGCTGGTCACCGCGCAGCACTATCGGCTCGCGCACTGGCGAGTGGCGGTGGAAGAGCCCGGATACCGCCGCTTCTTCGATATCAGTACTCTGATCGCACTGCGCGTGGAGGACCCCGCGGTCTTCGACGCGACGCATCGGCTGCTGCTCGATCTGCTGGAACACGGCGTGCTCGACGGCCTGCGCATCGACCACGTGGACGGCCTTGCCGATCCACGCGGCTACCTGCGCCGGCTCGCCGCGGCCGCGCCGGGCAAGTGGATCGTCGCGGAGAAGATCCTGGCGCCGGACGAGACCATGCCCGAGGACTGGACGTGCTCGGGCAGCACCGGCTACGACGCGCTGCGCGCCCTGACCGCCGTGCTGACCGACGCGGCGGGCGCGTCACGGCTCACCGCGCTGCACGCCGGCCTGACCAGCATGCCGGAGGACTTCGGCACGGTGGTCACGCAGTCCAAGCTGCACGTGCTCGACCAGGTTCTGCACGCCGAACTCGACCGGCTCACCGACCTGCTCGCCGCGATCTGCCGCACCGACATCGACCTCTACGATCACACGCACACCGGTCTGCGCGATTCAGTCAAGGCGCTGCTTACCGCATTGCCGGTATACCGCGCATATGTCGTTCCGGGCGAGCCCCCTCCGGCAGAGTCGATCAAGCTGCTGGAGGCGGCAGCGGCACAGGCTGCTGCGACACTGCCCGAGGACCGGCACGACACGCTGGCGGTGGTGCGGGACCTGGCACTGGGCCGGATCGGGCCGCGCGACCAGCTGCGCGACGAGTTCCAGATCAGGTTTCAGCAGGTCTCCGGCGCGGTCGCGGCCAAGGGCGTGGAGGACACCGCGACCTATCGCTGGAGCGCACTGCCAATGGCCGGTGACGTGGGCGCGGACCCGGCAAGTCCCGCCCTGTCCCCCGCCGAGTTCCACCTGTTCTGCGCGCTGCGGCAGGCGCGGCAGCCGGACGCAATGACGACGCTGACTACGCATGACACCAAGCGTTCCGAGGACGTGCGTGCCCGCCTCGCGGTGCTCACGGAACTGCCGGAAGAATGGGCCGCCGCGGTGGCCGGCTGGCAGGCGCGCGCCGACGAACTGGCTCGCCTGCGCAGTTCGGAGGAGTTCGCGCCGGGCGACGAACAGTACCCTGATGCCGAGCTGAAGTACCTGCTCTGGCAAACCCTGGTCGCCTGCTGGCCGATCGGCGAAGACAGGCTGTTGCCATACTTGACGAAGGCGGTGCGCGAGGCGAAGGTGCACACCTCGTGGACCGCGCCGAACGAGGCCTACGAATCGGCAGTGCTGGACTTCACCACTCTGGTTCTCGAAGACGAGGAACTACGCGGCGAAATCGAGCGATTCGCGCAGCGCGTGACGCAGCACGCCGAGACGAACTGCCTCGCCCAGAAGCTGCTTCAGCTCACCATGACCGGCATTCCCGATGTGTATCAGGGTTCCGAGATCGATTTTCAGGCGCTGGTGGATCCGGACAATCGTCGTCCCACCGACTTCCCCGGCCTCGCCGCCCGCCTCGAGAGCCTGGACGCGGACGGCTGCGCCGCGACGCTGTCGGACGCGAAACTCCTCGTTGTCAGCCGCGCCCTGCGGCTGCGCCGTGAGCATCCAGAGTGGTTCGGCGCTCGATCGAATCAGACCCCGGTGTTCCCGACCGGACCAGCCGCCGACCACGTGCTGGCGTTCCTGCGCGGCGAGCGGGTCGCCACCATCGCGACCCGGTTGCCGGTGACGCTCGAACGACTCGGCGGCTGGCGCGGCACCACGCTCGCGCTTCCGGCCGGGACCTGGCGGTGCGCATTGACCGGGCAGGTCTACGAAATGGGCAGCGCGCTCGGCGACGAGCTACCGCTCGAACGGCTTACCGCGGCGCTGCCAGTGGCGCTGCTGGTCAAACAGGACGCGCAGTGATGATGAAGTTCGAAGTCTGGGCGCCGAACGCCAAGCAGGTAGACCTGCTCATCGATGACCAACGCCTGCCCATGACGCCGCGGTCGTCGAGCGGGCCGACGCAACGCGATGGTTGGTGGGAGGTTGACGCGCCGGCCGCCGAATCAGGTACCGACTACGCGTTCTCGCTCGACGGCGGACCAGCTCGTCCCGATCCGCGCTCACTGCACCAGCCGTACGGCGTGCACGGCTCAAGCCGCGTCGTCGACCCGCGACGCTTCCCCTGGACCGACGCCGGATGGAGCGGCCGCACCGCCGCCGGTTCAGTGATCTACGAGCTGCACGTCGGCACGTTCACGCCGGAAGGCACCTTCGACGGCGCGATCGCACGGCTCGATCATCTCGCGCAGCTCGGCGTGGACTACATCGAACTGATGCCGGTCGCCGCGTTCCCCGGAGATCACGGCTGGGGCTATGACGGCGTCGCGCTGTGGGCGGTGCACGAGCCATACGGCGGCCCGGCCGGGCTCGCGCGCTTCGTCGATGCCTGTCACGCTCGCGGCATCGCCGTCCTGCTCGACGTCGTGTACAACCACCTCGGCCCGAGCGGCAACTACCTCGCCGAATTCGGGCCCTACTTCACCGAGAAGCACCACACGCCCTGGGGCGGCGCGGTCAATCTCGACGACTCCGGGTCGGACGAGGTGCGCGCGTTCATCGTCGGCAACGCCTTGCACTGGCTGCGCGACTACCACCTCGACGGCCTGCGGCTCGACGCGGTCCACGCGCTGGCCGATACGCGCGCCGTGCACATCCTCGAGGAACTCGCGATCGAGGTGGACATCCTCGCCGCGCAACTCGGCCGGCGGCTGTTCCTGATCGCGGAAACCGACCTGAACGATCCGCGCATCATCACGCCGCGCTCCCATAACGGTCTCGGCGTGCATGCGCAGTGGGACGATGACTTCCACCACGCGCTGCACACATTGCTGACCGGTGAGCGGCACGGCTACTACGCCGACTTCGGCTCTATCGGCGCACTGGCCAAAACCCTGACCGGTGCCTACTTCCACGACGGCGGCTGGTCTTCGTTCCGCGGCCGCAGCCACGGCCGACCAGTGGACACGACGCTGCTCGGCGGCGACCGCTTCATCGCGTTCCTGCAGGACCACGACCAGGTCGGCAATCGAGCGATCGGCGACCGGATCACCGCGACCCTCTCCCCCGGCCTGCTGCGGGTCGGCGCGGCTCTCCTGCTCACCTGCCCCTTCACGCCGATGCTGTTCATGGGTGAGGAGTGGGGCGCGCGCACGCCGTGGCAATACTTCACGGATCATCAGGAGGCTGAGCTGGGCGCCGCGGTGCGCGACGGCCGCCGCCGCGAGTTCTCCCGGCACGGCTGGGAAGCCGAATCGGTCCCGGACCCGCAGGACACTGAGACTTTCACCCGCTCCAAGCTGGAGTGGACCGACATCGCCCAGGAGCGGCACCGCGCGCTGCTGGACTGGCATCGGCTGCTGATCTCGCTGCGGCACAGCGAACCGGACCTTCATGACCCGCAACTCGCGCGGGTGCGTGTCGCGTTCGACGAGCGTGCCCGATGGCTGGTAATCACGCGGGGCGCGGTGCGGATCGCGGTGAACCTCGCGGAAAGCCCGCAGTCCGTCGCCGTCGATGGGCCGGTCAAGTCCATGCTGCTGGCCTCCGATGAGGACGTCCGCGTCGAATCAGCGGACGAAGGCCCCACCATGGTTCATCTGCCCGCCGAGTCCGTAGCCATCGTGAGATGATCCGGTCATGACCACCGCTCACCTCTCCGTCAGCGTGCTGGTGACCGCTCCGGTGCAAGAGGTTTGGGACGCCACCACCGACTGGGAGCGTCAGAGCGCGTGGATGCTCGGCACGCGCGTGCGCGGCACTGTGCACGGCGGACACGGCGTCGGCGGCGGAATCGAGGCATGGACTGGAGTCGGCCCGATCGGCTTCCTCGACACCATGGTGATCACGGCGTGGGAACCGCCGCACCGCTGCCTCGTGGAGCACACCGGCCGGCTACTCAAGGGCAGCGGCGCGTTCGAGGTCGCGGACACCGGTTCCGGTGTCAGCAGGCTGACCTGGACCGAGGACATCGAGCTGCCGCTCGGCGTGCTCGGCCGGCTCGGCTGGCCGCTCGTGCGTCCGATCGTGCGCCTCGGCGTCGCGCACTCGCTGAGCAAACTCTCCGCGGCGGTTTCACATCGCGACTGACCAAAAGGCTGGTCATCCGGGATCAGATCACCGAGTCGCTGCGAATACACTGCGAATGAAACTACTGCGAACAATATCCGAAGCCGAGATGGTGGCCGCGTTCCTGAAAGCGGAGATCTCCTCTACCCGGTTCGGTTCCGAGGTCAGAGCGGTCATGCGCTCCTTCGGGGTTCCGGAACACCTCGTCATCCATCCCGACCCGGCGGACGATCACGAGAACGCACTGCGCGCCGAGGTGCTCGGCGCGTATCGCGGCTATCGGCGCAATCGCGAGATGTTCGAGGGGGTCCCGGATGACCTCACCTGGTACAAGGCCGAGCTCGAACGCTCGGAGATCGGCAACCTGAGGTACGTCGATTACAGCTACTGGAATGAGCTGACCGAGAACACGCGGCTCGTGAAAGTCGGCGTAGCGAACATCATGGAAGGCAAGGTCGTCTTCGGCGTCCCGAATGACCGGTTTCTAGCGTTGGCACAAGACATACGTCACGGAAGACATGATTTCGGCCCGGTGATCCTCTGGGCACAGGATGCCGCCGCACCGCTCGAAATCCTTGAAGGCCACTTGCGCGCCACCGCCCTCGGCCTGGCCGGTGATGAGGCCCCTGCCGCCGTCGAGGCAATCGTCGGACTCCTGAGAGGGCGTCTGATCCCATTTTTGGGGGCGAATCGGCCGATCGACGACCCTGGCTGCGTTGCCGAAACATCCACAGACGACCCGGTATGAGGATGCTCCGGCGCCTTGCCAGGCCCGCCGCTTGGCCGATTCGCTGTGCCGTACCCGACAATTGCGGCAATCCGCCGCTGACAGTGCGTGATGTTAGACCCCAAAATGGGATCAGACGCCCTCTGAGGGCACCCGGCTGCGCGGCGGTTTCACACCGCGACTGATCGGCCGCGCAGCCCAACAGGTCCCCGCACCGGCGCGAGGTTGACACTAAGTCAGTAGTCTCTTACGATCCGCGCTGGTGATTCGGGGTAAGAACCCTGACTCGTCACGCAATACGACCACCCATGCGCGTTTGCACCCCTTCTGTTCTTCCGCTGCGCCGAAGGAGTCGCTCATGACCGCACGTTTGCGCGCGCTCGTACCCACACTCGCCGCGCTCGCCCTGGCCGGGCTCGCCGCCCCGGCCGCCTCCGCCGACCCGATCCAGGACCCGATTCCGGTCGGTCCGGGCATGTACTTCACCGCCGCCGTGAACCCGCAGGTCGCCTCCACGGGCGCGGTGCCCGTCATCAAGGTGATCTGCCCCGGCCCGATCCAGCCGGGCGAGACCGGTCATCCGCTGGCCGGCCAGTACGTCGAGGCGTACGCAGTCGTCCCGCCGACGTCCAGCCTCGCCGGCTACACCGGTTCGGCCGCATACGAGATCGACGCGTTGTTCAACGGCCCGACCTCCGCCGCCGTGAACCCGCCCGTGGTGATCAAGAACTTCTTCGTGGAGGTGCCGATCCCGACGACGCTGAACCTGCCGTGCGGCGGCACGGGCACGGTCTCGTTCGTCCCGATCCCGACCAGCCCCACCGCGAAGGGTTACGCGGTGAAGGTGGCGTACGGAAACATCGCCGTCTGACCACGCACCGCCGGGCGGTTCGGCCAAGGGATCCTTTCGGGTCGCGCGGCCGGGCCGCCCGGCTCGCGTTTGCATGCCGGGCAGCCGAGAATCGAAAAAACTTCTTGGCGCCGCTGTCGATCCGGGCGCCGATCGTTCGTATAGAGGGTGAAGCGAGCCGGAAGGCGGCCGCGAAACCCCAGACGACGTGGAGCATCCCATGAACAAGTACCTGCTCAGCATCTACACTCCGGCCGGCGGCCCCGTGCCGCCGCCCGAGGTGCTCGGCCCGATCATGCAGGGCGTCGCCGATGTGATCCAGGAGGCCAAGGACGCCGGTGCCTGGGTCTTCAACGGCGGCCTGCACGCCCCGAGCACGGCCACCGTGCTGCGGCGCAAGGACGGCGAGATCCTGATGACCGACGGCCCGTTCGCCGAAGGCAAGGAGTACCTGGGCGGGTTCACCATCGTCCAGGCGGCCGACCTCGACGGCGCGCTGGAGTGGGGTCGCAAGCTCGCCGAGGTGATCGGGCTGCCGATCGAGGTGCGCCCGTTCGTGGACGAGTCGGAGCGCTTCGCTTCGCATGACTGAATCGGATCCGCGGACCGCCTCGGCGATCGAGCAGGTCTTCCGCGAGCAATACGGCCGCGCGGTGGCGGTCCTGGTGCGCTCCTTCGGCGATATCGACCTTGCCGAGGAAGCGGTCCAGGACGCCTTCGCGGTCGCGGCGGCGCGCTGGCCGCACGAGGGCGCCCCGCCGAGCCCGGCCGGCTGGATCATCACGACCGCGCGTAACCGCGCGATCGACCGGCTGCGCCGCGAGGCCTCACGCGAGGATCGTCACGCCAAGGCCGCGCTGCTTTATGCCGACTCCGAGCAGAGCGGAGCAGCGAACCCCGGAGAGGAGGAAGGACCCGTGCGCGACGACCGACTGCGGCTGATCTTCACCTGCTGCCACCCGGCGCTCTCGCCCGAGGCGCGGGTCGCCCTTACGCTGCGTCTGCTCGGCGGTCTGAGCACGGTCGAGATCGCGCACGCGTTCCTCGTCCCGGAGGCGACGATGGCGCAACGACTGGTGCGCGCGAAGGGCAAGATCCGCGACGCGCGCATCCCGTACCGGGTGCCGAAGGAGGCTGATCTGCCGGACCGGCTGCGCGCGGTCCTCGCGGTGGTCTATCTGATCTTCAACGAGGGCTACACGGCCAGCTCCGGCGACGACCTCGTGCGCGACGACCTGTGCGCCGAGGCAGTGCGGCTCGGCCGGCTGCTGGTCGAGTTGATGCCGGACGAGCCGGAGGCGCTCGGACTGCTCGCGCTCATGCTGCTCACGCAGGCGCGCCGGCCCGCGCGCACCGGTCCGGACGGCGACCTGGTGCCACTCGCCGACCAAGATCGCGAGCGCTGGGATCGAACCCTGATCGCCGAGGGTCAGGCGCTGGTGCGCCGCTGCCTCAAACGCGATCGACCGGGCCCGTACCAGATCCAGGCGGCGATCAACGCAGTTCACTGTGATGCGCCGATCGCCGCCGCGACGGACTGGTCGCAGATTCTGCGCCTCTACGATCACCTGCTGGCGATCGCGCCGACTCCGGTCGCGGCGCTCAACCGGGCGGTCGCGGTGGCGCAGATCGACGGACCGCAAGTCGCGCTTGGACAGGTCGATTCGCTCGGGCTCGACGGATTCCACGTGTACCACGTCGTGCGCGCGGATCTGTTGCGCCGCCTGGGCCGCACCGAGGACGCCGTCCGCGCCTATCACAGCGCGATCGCACTGACGCAGAACGCTGCGGAACGGGATTTCCTCGCCCGCAAGGCGTGCGAGCTGGGCTGACTCGGAAAGTAAGTCCCCGCTTCAAGGATTACTGCGCCCAGGCTTCGGATGCGGTGATGACCCGCTCACCCGTCTCCGCAGCCTGGTCGATTGCCAGGGCGATGAGATGGTCCTGGCAAGCCTGCGCGAGCGGGTACGGTTCCGGCCCCTCCTCGCGAGCCCACGCCGCGGTCGCCGTGAGAATGCTCGCGATCGCGATCTCCTCGTCCATCAGCCGCAGGCCGAGGAAAGGATTGCGGTACACGACCTCGCCGTCGAAAGAGAAGTGCTCGGTGTCGTGGCCGTCGAGATTCAGGTCGTGGCCAAGCTGCGAACGCACCAACGCTGACCGCAGCACAGTGCGCGGTCCAGCCCAGCGCACCACCGTGTCGTCGGCGAGTTCGCCGTGGCTGCCGCGGATCACGATGCGGCGCAGGCGCAGCCGGTTGTGCCACTGGTTGCTGGTGAAGTCGTAAAGCCCTGACGCACCATGACCGAAGTCGAGCGTCGCAAGCGTCGTCTGGGCGTCCTTCGGCGTCTCGTCGCCGGTCCAGCCGTCCCGGTTGAGCGGGTCGAGCAGCGGCGCGGTGAACCGGGACGCCGTCACGCGCACCGGTTCGAAGCCGACGCCCAGCAAACCCCTGATCATCGAGACCGCGTGGTATCCGTGCGTCGACGAGACCTGTACCGAGGTCGGCCGGCCGATCGTGCCACGCTCGACTACTTCGCGGCGGGCCGCATGTGCCGGCATGAGCAGATATTGTTCGGCGACCTGCACCATCCGCCGCTCGCCGACCCGAGCCCAAAGCTCGCGCAGCCCATCCGCATCAGGCGCGGGCGGCGTCTCGGCCAGCACCCTGACCCCGGCCTCGACCGCCGTCGTGATGACCTCGGGATTGGCCGGCCAGCTGACACTGGTGACGACGAAGTCAGGGTGCTGTTTGCCGATCAACTCCTGCGGCGAAAGGTACGCCGGCACCTGCCACCCCACAGCGACCCGCTCGGCGGTTTCCGCGCGTCGCACCGCGGCGCCGA
This sequence comes from Actinocrinis sp., assembly GCF_035605935.1. Lineage (GTDB taxonomy): Bacteria > Actinomycetota > Actinomycetes > Streptomycetales > Catenulisporaceae > Actinocrinis. The sequence goes on from NZ_DATNGK010000295.1 coordinate 38,543, forward strand.
CCAGCGTGAGCCGGTCGGGCATCAGCGCCGCGAGCCGGACGAAGAACTCCGCGCGCCAGCCGCTGCCGATGATGCCGAAGGTGGTGGGCGTCGTCGTGGTCACGCACCAATCCTTTCGTACTGCGCCGCTTCGCGCCGCGCACTCGCGATCGGCCGGCTGCCTGCGATCACGGCGGCTCGGCGGCGTTCCACACGCACCGCCGTGATCGCGAGCGCGAGGCCGATGGCACCGAGCGCGGCGGCCACCGCGTTCGGCGAGCCGTATCCGAACCCTGCCGCGATGGCCAGGCCGCCGAAGTAGGCGCCGATCGAGTTGGCGATGTTGAAGGC
>NZ_DATNGK010000296.1:0-19461 GCF_035605935.1 Actinocrinis sp.
TAACAACAACCTGACGCAAGCCCCTGCGGGCGGCGCTGCCGGCGGCCCGGACAACTTGGCCAACGCCACCGGCGCCCCGACGACCCTCAACGGGCACAAGGGTTACGGCGTCTACATTCCGCCAGGCACCGGCTACCGCGACAACTCGGCAACCGGCACCGCGACCGGCGACGGCGCGGAAGGCGAGTACGCGGTCTTCGACGGCACGCACTACAACGGCGGCTGCTGCTTCGACTACGGCAACGCGGAGAAGGACAGCAACGACGATGGCAACGGCACGATGGAAGCGATCTACTTTGGCAGCATCACGGTCTGGGGTTACGGCACCGGAAACGGCCCCTGGATCATGGCGGATCTGGAGAACGGCCTGTTCTCCGGCATCAACGCCGGTTTCAACAGCAACGACCCGACGATCAACGACCGGTATCTGACCGCGATGGTCGACGGCGGACCGAACCACTGGTCCATCAAGGGCGGCAACGCGCAGTCCGGCGGCATGTCCACGTTCTACGACGGTGCACGACCGAATGTCTCGGGTTACAACCCGATGCACAAGCAGGGCGCCATCATCCTGGGCACCGGCGGCGACAACAGCGACAGCGCTCAGGGCACCTTCTACGAGGGCGTCATGACCAGTGGCTACCCCTCGGCCTCCACCGAGGCATCCGTGCAAGCGAACATCGTCGCGGCGGGATACGGTCACTGAGCACGTAGATAAGAGTTTTTATAACGAACCAGCCGGTCCGGTGCCGCACCGTCGTAGGGCGACGATGCGGCACCGGACTCAGCCCGGCACACGTACGAACACGGTGAAAAGCGCCGCGCGCGGGCGGCGAAGATCGCTGCCAGAATGGGGCCATGGATGCCGACGCGCTCAAAGCCGCCTGCCTGGCGCTGACCGGGGCGGTCGAGACCTTCCCGTTCAACCTGGAGACCTCCGTGTTCAAGGTGGGAGGCAAGGTGTTCGCGCTCAGCGCCCTGGACGCGGACCCGCTGTCGGTGAGCCTGAAGTGCGAACCCGAGCTCGCCGAGCGGCTGCGCGCGCAGCATCCGGCGATCACCGCCGGCTATCACCTGAACAAGCGGCATTGGAACACGGTGCTGCTGGACGGCTCAGTGGCCGATGCGATGGTCCGGGACATGATCGAGGACTCGTACGACCTGGTCGTCTCCTCGCTGACCCGTGAGCAGCGCCGCACGCTCGGCCAGGTCTAGTCCCTCTGCCCCTCTCACCTGCGGCGGTCTACGGTAGGGCCATGTCAACGCCCGCGCCCGCCACGGCCGCAGAACGGCTGCTCGCGGTGCTGGCCGCGTTCGACCGGTCGGCTCCCGCGCTCTCGCTCACCGAGATCAGCCGCCGGGCCGGCCTGACCCTGCCCACCGCGCACCGCCTGGTCGGCCTGCTCACGACCTGGGGCGCGCTGGAGCGGGACGCCTCGGGGGCGTACCACATCGGCCTGCGGCTTTGGGAGCTCGGCGCGCTGTCCCCGCGCGGCCTGGCGCTGCGCGAGGCGGCGATGCCGTTCCTGGAGGACCTGTACGAGGCCACACACGAGAACGTGCAGCTAGCGGTGCGTGACGGGATGGAAGTGGTGTACATCGAGCGGATCTCTGGCCGCTCGGCCGTGGGCGTGCTCGCGCGGGTTGGCGCGCACTGGCCGCTGCACGCCACGGGCGTCGGACTGGTACTGCTCGCGCACAGCGACGCCGCCGTGCAGGAGGAGTACTTGGCGGCCGAGCAGCTGGCATCCTTCACTCCGTACACAGTCACCGATCCGGCGAAGCTGCGCCGACTGCTGGCCGAGGTGCGCCACTGCGGCTTCGCGATGAGCGACCGTCAGATCACCGATGACGCGCTCTCGGTCGCGGCTCCGGTCCGCGACCCGCGCGGCGAGGTGATCGCGGCGGTGTCCGTGATCGTGCCCTGCGCGGGCGCCCGGCCCAACACCCTCGCGCCGGCCGTGCGGCTGGCCGGGCTCGGCATCTCACGCGCCCTCGGCTGGACTTCCGCCTGACGGAAGTGGCGTTGTGGCCCGGTTTCAGCCTTGCCACGCTGCGGTCATCCGGGCTCTTCGAGCTTCGTCATCCGCATCCGCATTCGCCGCCAGGCCCTCGTACACCGGAGTACTCATGGCCACCGCCTTCGCACGCGACCAGTGGTACGTCAGCGCATACGCCGCCGAGGTCGGCCGTGAACTGCTCGGCCGCACTGTCCTTGGCGAGCCCATAGTGCTGTACCGCACCGAGGAGGACGGCAACGTCGTCGCGCTCTCCGACCGCTGCGTACACCGCCGTTTCCCCCTCTCCGCCAGCCGGCTCGACGGTGACAAGATCGTCTGTGGCTATCACGGCTTCACCTACGACACGTCAGGCGCCTGCGTCTACGTCCCCGGCCAGCAGCGTATCCCGCGCACCGCCCGAGTGACCGCGTATCCGGTGGCTGAGCTCGACTCGCTGGTGTGGGTGTGGATCGGCGACCCGGACCTGGCCGACGAGAAGCTGATTCCGCGCGCCCCGCACCTCGCGGACCCCGACATGGTGACCGTGCGCGGCATGGAGCCGATCGACTGCGACTACGGGCTGCTCGTGGACAACCTGCTCGACCTCTCGCACGAGACGTACTTGCACGGCGGCTACATCGGCACGCCCGAGGTCGCCGAAACCCCGATCAGCACAGAGGTCGACGAGGCCGCGGGCGTGGTGCGCGTGTCGCGCCACATGATGGACGCCGCCTGCCCACCCTTCTACGCCCGCTCCACCGGCATCGAGGGCCGCATCACCCGCCTGCAGGACATCGAGTACTTCGCGCCGTGCCTGTACTTGTTGCACAGCCGGATCATGCCGGTCGGCCAAACCGAGCCGGTGTTCCGCACCGAGATCACCTACGCGATCACGCCGGCGGGCCCAGGCAAGGTCTACGACTTCTGGGCGGTCTCCCGCGACTTCGCCCGCGAAGACGACGAGGTGACCACGTTCCTGCGCGACTTCAACCACACGGTGGTGATGCAGGACGTTGACGCGCTCAATCTCTTGCAGAAGGCCCTCGACAGCGAGCCGGCCGGGTACCAGGAGCTGAGCATCAACATCGACACCGGCGGACTGGCCGCGCGCCGCATCCTGGCCCGCCTCGCCTCCGCATGACCGGCCCGGCCCCGGCCGCCGCTACCGCAGGCACCCCGATCACCGGCACCGCCGAGTCGGCCGCACCCGACGAGGCGGTGACCGGGCTGATCAACCGGATCGACTGGGAGCCGGGTTCCGACCTGCTGCGCGGCACCTGCCACTGTGGCGCCCGGCACACCTGCGACGACCCCATCGCGATGTGGACCTGGCTGCTGGGCCATCCGGACGGACACCGAGCCGAGGTATCAGATGATTGAGAACGTGGCCGTCCTCCCGGTCATCGTCGCCGAACGCCGCCGGGAAGCCGAGGGCGTCATCTCGCTCACGCTGCGGCACGCCGACGGCGCGGACCTGCCCGCCTGGCAGCCGGGCGCGCATCTCGATCTGCTGCTCGCCGACGGAATGGAGCGGCAGTTCTCGCTGTGCGGAGACCCGGCCGACCGGACGACCTGGCGGATCGCCGTGCTGCGGGAGCCGGACGGCCGCGGCGGATCAGCGTACGTACACGACTGGCTGCCGGTCGGCTCGACGCTGCGGGTGCGTGGCCCGCGCAACAACTTCCCGCTGCGCCCGGCGGCCCGCTACCTCTTCATCGCCGGAGGCATCGGCATCACCCCGATCCTGCCGATGCTGCGCGCGGCAGAGGCGGCCGGGGCTCAGTGGTCGCTGCTGTACGGCGGTCGTCGGCGTGCGTCGATGGCATTCGCCGACGAGTTGGCGGCGCGCTTCACCGAGCGGGTGCTGCTACGGCCGCAGGACGAGACCGGCCTGCTGGATCTGCCGGGTTATCTCGGTGCGCCGCAGTCGGACACGGCGGTCTACTGCTGCGGTCCGGGACCGCTGCTCGACGCGGTATCAGAATACTGCCTCGCCAACGGCTGGCCCGAGCCGGCGATGGAGCGCTTCCAGCCGAAGGAGCAGGAGGCCGGGTTGGAGAATCGGCCGTTCGAGGTGGTGCTGTCCCGTTCCGGCCGGACACTGACCGTGCCGCAGGATGCCACGGTGCTGGAAACGGTCCGCGCGGCGGGTATCGAGGTGCTGTATTCCTGCACCGAGGGCACCTGCGGCACTTGTGAGACCGACGTGATCGAGGGCGTGCCCGAGCACCGCGATTCGCTGCTCACCGCGGACGAACGAGCGGCCGGGGAGACCATGATGATCTGCGTTTCCCGCTGCCGCGGCGAACGTCTCGTCTTAGACCTCTGAGCCGACGGGCGGGTCCGCGCCGCCGCTTTCCGCGCGCGTCACGGCGGTGCAGCGGTTGGTAATCTGGGGCCGCGACACGGGGGAAGGGACATGCGCGTGGAGATCGCGGCATCGCTGCATATGTGGCGTTTGCGCGCTGGACTCACCCAGGAGGAGTTGGCCGAACGCTCCGGGGTGTCGGTGCGAACCATCAGCGGTCTGGAGGCCGGGCAGCGTACGAATCCCAGGGCGGCGTCGTTGCGGCTTCTCGCCGATGCGCTCGGTCTGTCCGATGCGGAACGCGCCACGCTGACCGCTTCGGTACGCGGCCTGCGCGACACGGCTGGTACGAGCGGCGCCGTCCGCGCCGACCTTGGCGCTGGCGCCAGCGCCGCTGCACGCGCCGCCGCGAACTCGCTGCCGTATGCGCTCGCCGACTTCGTCGGGCGCGACGGCGCGCTGGCGGTACTTGCTCAGGCTACTGACGATCAGGACCATGTCACGATCGCGGCGATCGACGGCATGGCAGGCGTCGGTAAGACGGCTTTCGTCGTCCACGCGAGCCACCTGCTGGCCCCGCGGTTCGAGGACGGCTGCATCTTCCTGGACCTGCACGGCTTCACCCCCGGCCGCCAGCCCACCGACACCGGCGAGGCGCTGGGAAGGCTGCTGGCCACCGTCGGCCTCGCCCCCGACGAGCTGCCCTCCGGCGAGGCCGCGCGGGCCGATCTGTGGCGCGCCACCGTGGCCGAGCGGCGCATGCTGCTCGTACTGGACAACGCGCCGAGCTCGGCCGCGGTGCTTCCGCTGATCGCCGGGGGTCCCGGCAGCCTGGTCCTCACGACATCGCGGCGCAGGCTGCTGATAGACGGGGCCATCGTCCTCTCCCTCGGCATCCTCGACGCGCACGAAGCCCTCGCCCTTTTCTCCCGTGGCGCGGGCGAGGCTCGGGCCGCTGCCGAACCGGGTGCGGCCATGGAGGTCGTGCACCAGTTGGGACGGCTGCCGCTCGCGTTGCGGATCGCCGCCGCGCGCCTGGCGCATCGCCCGGCCTGGACCATCGCCGACCTGGCCGCCAGGCTGGCCGCGCAGGAGCGCCCGCTGGCCGAGCTGTCGGTGGGCGACCGCGACGTGGCCACGGCCTTCGGCGTTTCCTACGAACAGCTCGGTGCTGACGAACAGCGCGTGTTCACGCTGCTGGGCTTGCATCCCGGCCACGACTTCGACGCGTACGCCATCGCCGCGCTCGCCGGCCTCGGCCTGCCCGACGCCGAACTGATCGCGGAAAGCCTGGTGGATGAGCACATGGTGCTGGCCATCGGCCCAGGGCGGTACAGCCTGCACGATCTGCTGCGCGCGCACGCACAGGCACTCGCCGCGGCCCTGCCCGAAGCCACGCGCGCCGCGGCCGCCGCGGCCCTGGCCCACCATCATCGCTACACCGCGGCCCGCGCCGTCAACCTGATCTGGCCGGACACCGCCTCCCGGCGCCCGACCGTGGCAGCCGCGGCCAGTCCCGAGGTGCCGCTGCCGGATGCCGACGCGGCCCGCGCGTGGCTGGATACCGAGCAGTGGAACCTGATCACGATGGCCGTGGACGGCGGCGTGCCCGGCCACGCGGGCATTCTTTCCGTCATCCTCGGCAGGCATCTGGACTTCAGCGGCCGCAACGGCGATGCCATCGCGCTGCACCAGGCCGCGGCGGATGACGCGCGTGCCCGAGGCGACCACACCGCGCTCGCCTCCGCGCTCAGCCTGCTTGGCATCACCCATGCGCAGCTCGGCGCCAATCTGCAGGCCGCCGACTACCTTCAGCAGTCCCGCGAGACGGCGAAGAGCGCTGGGGACGCCGCCGCGCAAATGCGGGCGACCGTGAATCTCGCGGTCGTGTACGAATATCTGGGCCGATACGCGGACGCGCTCGCCGAGGCTCAGCACGGTCTCGAACTGGCCAGACAGCTCGGCGATCCGGCGATCATCGGCGCGTCGCTCAACAACGTCGGCACCATGCTGGAACGGCTCGGCCGCCCCGCCGAAGCGGTCGGCTTCCACGAGGAGGCGCTGAACCTCGCCGCCGAGCACGGTCTGGCCTCGACCCAAGCCAGAGCGCTGAATTACCTGGGCCGCGGCTTGGACAAACTCGGTCAGCCGAAGACGGCGCTACGTCACCACTGCCGCGCGCTGAGGATCTATCGGCGGCTTCAAGACCCGCGCAGCCAGGCCGATGCGCTGTCGGACATCGGGCTTGTGCTCGCGCACTTGGGGCGCGGCCACCAAGCGATCCGGGCGCAGCGCAAGGCGCTCGATCTGGCGATCGAGGCGGACGCACCGGGCGTGCAGGCGAAAATCCTCAACGAGCTGGGCGATGCTTTCTCGGCGCTCGCGCGGGCAAGTTCGAGCACGAGCACGACAACGAATACGACTACTGACGCCCTAGACGCGCACCGTCGTGCCCGCGTGTTGGCCCATCGGGTCGGTGACACCGCCCAGAAAACCCGCGCCGACGCCGCGTTGCGCGCGCTCGGTTATACGGACCTTGAGAATGACGACGAGTTCGATTCTCTTGAACACTCCTCCGCGTGATCGCGGGACGAAGTTAGCTTGAGTTCCAGGGCCGGCACGGCCGGAGACGCAGGATCCCTCCGCCGCCGGCCGCCCCCGTTTGCTGCTTTGGTTCCGGCCCGGTTGCTCGGTTACTCGGTGGTGTAGTTACCGCAGGGCTGGATGTACCAGACCGGGGCGAAGTCGATGTCGCCCCATCCGACGAGCTGGGCGGAGTCGTACCACCCGTTGTAGTCCGAGTTGACGAAGTTGTTGTAGACCAGCACGCGGTTGTGGTTGCGGTCCTCGAACAGGGCATTGACGTTGTAGTCGGCGATGTACTGCCGGTTCCACCACGAGCCGACGCCGTTCCAGTTGGACAGTGTGTACGTGGTGCAGTCCGGCAGACCGTACTTGGTGCCGGTCAGTCCGGCGCCCGTGTAGATGCAGAAGTCACCGTCGTCGCAGTACCCCCTGTGTACGGTGCCGCCGTAGATCGTGCCGCTGTTACCGGCGGCGAAGGCCGTGCCGCCGCCGACTACCAGCGTCGCCGCGGACGCGGCGGCCGCCAGCGTCGCCCCGAGGGCGGCACGGGTCCTGTTCCTCATTGCGCGTTTCCTCCTCATAGCAGAGCTTCGAGGGTGTAGCGAACCCCTCGTCTCAAGAGAATGCCGGGGCGCCAGCCGCGCCACCACGCCAGGAACGCGCCATTGGCTAGACACAGCCGACCGGCCGCAGCTGACTTAGCTGCGGCCGGTCGGCTAGGTCACGGGGTTTCAGCTCGCGGGCAGCAGGTCCAGCTGCCGCTGCGCCCAGACGTACGCATCGGCGACGTCGGCCGCGTTCGACTTCGTGACGCTGATGCTCACCTCGTAGTCGCCCTTCCAGGCCAGCACCCTGATGATCTCCTTCTGCAGCGGGTCGCTGACGGTGACCGGGGCGGCAAGGCACAAGGAGTCAGGCAGCTTCGAGTCGGTGCACACCCGCTCGCGACCGGCCGAGGCGTTGAGGCCGTACTCGAGCTGCGCCGCCGCCTGTGCCTGCGCCGGGCTGCCGTACTTGAGCAGGACCGCCTCGGCGCTGGCTCCGCCGGAGGTGGTCCACGAGCGGTGCTCACCGGACGCGAAGCCGTCAGAGCTGAGCCACGTGGCGAAGTCAGTGCTCGTATCCGCCTCGTACTGGGAGCCGTAGACCGCCGCGTTCAGATCGCGGCTGACCTGATACGACGACGCGGTGGTGTCCGTGGCTCCGCCGGGGAGCGGTAGCAGACAGTCGCCAGAAGCGGGGCAGGAGCCCTGGCTGGATGCGGGCAGGGCGGGCGCGGTGAGCGGGAACAGGCCCATCGGCTCGGACTTCGCGTTGCGGCTGACCAGGTTCGGCTGGGCCTGGGCCCAGCGGTTCGCGGTACCGGAATCGAGCGAGCCGGAGAAGAAGAACCAGCCGTGCACGATGACGTTTCCGATGTTCTGCATGAAATAGAAGTTGACGAAGCCGTCGGAGTCCGGGTTCGTATACCAGGCCTGCGCGTTGGGCTCGCCGGGGATCGAGTAGCTGGTGCCGTGCAGGCCCTTGCCCCAGTTGGGCTCGCCGAAGTTGCTGCCGTCGAGCTGCCCGGCTCCGCCCGCCGTGATGGCCTGGATCAGGTAGATGTCCGCCTGCTTGTAACCACCGTCCGTCATCCAGTCCTGATGGGCGATCGCGGTCACGCCGTCCTCGACGAAGTTGGCCTTCACCTGGGACCGCGTCGTGCCGTTGTTATCCCAGGAGAGCTTGATGAACTGATCCGGGGTGAGAGTCGTGGAGCTGACCCAGTCACCGCTGATGGGCGAGGTCCAGTGCTCGCCGCCGCTGGGCATCGGCTCCAGACAGGAGGTGAGGCCGCCGGTGCAGGCGAGCTGTTGCGTGCCCGCCGCGGCGTCGGGCTGGTCGGCGGCCGCGGGCGGCGCGGCTTGCAGCGAGGCCAGTTCGGTGCCGGCCCAGGTCTGCAGGTCCTTGGCGTCGAGCGTCTTCGGGCTGGAATAGGCGACGTTGAGCACGAGGTCGCCGACGACGGCCGAGTAGGCGGCCTCGACGTTCCCCTTGGCATCCGCCTTCGTCGCGGCGAAGGCCTTACCGGAGGCGTCGCCGGGGACGCTGACCGTGCGGCCGCGATAGGCGGCCATGATCTCGCCGGTGCGAGCGGCATTCCAGGACGTGGCGCCCTTCTGGCTGTTGAACTGGAGCAGCACCAGATCGACGTTGTTGCCGTCGACCGCGTTCCAGTCCCGGTGCACCGCCTTGTTCAGGCCGTCCGAGTCGAGCAGCGCGGCGGTGTCGGTGCTGATCCCGGCCGCGTCGTCGGTGATGTTGGCCCGGTAGAGGTCTGTGGTCACCGTGGTCGCGTGGTCCCACGCCGCGACGTCGCTGAGCTGTATCGCTCCGGCCGGGGCCTTGATGAGGCAGGTGGTGAGTTCCGAGGGCTGGCAGTGCGCGACGGCGACGATCGAGTTGCCGGTCCGGCCGGGCAGCAGCGCGACGATGCCGGCGGCCACCAGCGCGAGCGCGGCGACTATCGCGACCGAGATGAGCACAAATCGCTTGCTTGGGCGCTTCTTGGCTGCTGGACCAGCGGCCGGTGCGAAGAGCGCTGAGCCGGGCTGGCCGGGCTGGACAGCGAACGGCGTGGTCTGCGCCGTGGCGTCCGGCATTGCCCAGCCGATCGGCGGCTGCGGCGTTTCCACCGCATCGACCGGCGGGTCCAGCACCGCCACCGGGCTCGCTTCCGATTCCCGCGCCACCTCGCCGTCCTGCGGTTCCGGCGGCTGCGAACCGTCTTGCGCTTCCGGCTCCGAAGCAACCGAACTGGCCTGCGCTGCCGCCTGCGCCTGCGCAGGCTCCACGGCAGACTCCGGCTCCGACATGATGCATTCCCCCCAAGTTCCGAGCCGTGCAGCGAGGCCGCCGCACAAACTTCTGCGCATGGTATACACCGGCAACCGCTTGATCCGCATCCGGGTTCAAGCGAGAGCGAGCGGCCGTGGCACATCATCGCCAGCCGCGCGCCAGTAGAGTGCTGGACCTGTCCGATACCGCATCCACCGATCGAATCCGGGTAACGGCTTGGCCGTGCAGACGCCAGCATCGAAGAGCCCTTCTGCTATCAGGGCTCTGCTTCGGCGTGCTTCCGCGGCGGCTGAGTCCGCGCGCTCTGTCCTCGAGGACGATCGGCGCGCTCAGCAGGCGGTACGTGACGCGTATGCCGCGCTGCACTCGGCTGCGGTGCGCGACCGGCTGCGCGGCGCACCGGTGGACCGGCTCAAGGAGATCGTGCCGCGGCTTCCGGTGGCCAAACTGGAAAAAGCCGGCTTCGCCGATGTGCACGCCATCCTGGACGCGGGGCCGCAGCGGCTGGAGCAGATTCCCGGTGTCGGCCCGCAAACCGCGGCGCAGGCGGTGGCCGCCGCCCGGCGCATCGCGGAGGCCGTCGAACAGGACACCCGGATCTCCGCGGACGTCGACCCGGACGACGAACAGGGCGCCGCGCTGCTGTCCGCGCTGCACCGCGTGCAACAAGCGCAGACCTCGATGGACCGGGCTCGTGACCCGGCCCGTCGGCTCGGCGACCACCTCGGCCGGCTGATCGACGCGGCGACCCCGCTACGCGGCAGGCTGCGGCGCGCGCTGACCGGCACCCGGCGCCGGGACGAGGCTCGCGAGGCCGTCACCGCGCTGGAAGAACTGCTCGACGCTCCAGCTACGCAGCGCGACCTGAAGCGGATCGAGACCGCGGGCAGCCGGCTGCGCGCCAAGCGGCCCCGGCACTCCACCGTCCGCCGCGACTTCGAGAAGCGCGCCGCCGAGTATTTCAGTACCCTGGCCCGGATCGTCGGGGTGCAGGAGGACGCCGAGGCCGCGCGCGGATTCATCCCCGAGGACCTGGCCGCCGAGATCGGCAAGCAGCAGCTCGACACCCGGCACCTGCGCGTCGAACTGCGTGGTTACCAGCAGTTCGGCGCGCGCTTCGCGCTGGCCGGGCGGCGGGTCGTGATCGGCGACGAGATGGGCTGCGGCAAGACCGTGGAAGCCGTCGCCGCACTGGCCCACCTGCGCGCCGAAGGCGAACGGCACTTCCTCGTGGTCTGCCCGGCCAGTGTCCTGATCAACTGGATGCGTGAGGTGCGCGGGCACAGCACGCTGCGTCCGTACCGGTTGCACGGCGCGGGCCGCGACGAGCAATTGCTGGCCTGGGCAGGCTCCGGCGGCGTCGGAATCACCACCTTCGAGAGTGTGCGGTCGATCGTCCTGCCGCGGGTGAAAGTCGCGATGCTCGTGGTCGACGAGGCGCACTACGTGAAGAACCCGGACACACAGCGCTCGAAGGCGCTGGCGGCCTGGACCCGCCGGATCGAGCGGGTGCTGTTCCTGACCGGCACGCCGATGGAGAACCGGGTCGAGGAGTTCCGCAACCTGGTGGACTATCTGCAGCCCGGCTTGATCGATCCGGACGCCGAGATCGACGCGATCGCCGGGTCGAAGGCGTTCCGCCGTGCGGTCGCGCCGGCGTATCTGCGCCGCAACCAGGAGGACGTGCTCTCGGAACTGCCGGAACTGACCCGGGTTGACGAGTGGGAGGAGTTCGGCTCCGAGGACTTCGCCGCGTATCGGCAGGCGGTGGATGAGGGCAACTTCATGGCGATGCGCCGCGCCGCCTACGCCTCCGGAACCGTGCACGGCTCGGCGAAGCTGCGACGGCTGGTCGACCTCGTCGACGAGGCCTGCGATTCAGGCCGCAAGATCGTGGTGTTCTCCTACTTCCGCGACGTGCTCGAGACGGTGTGCACGGCGCTAGGACCGCGCGCGCTCGGCCCGTTGACCGGCTCGATGCCGCCGCCGCGCCGTCAGGAGCTGGTCGACGAGTTCACGGCCGCGCGCGGACCCGCGGTGCTGGTCAGCCAGATCCAGGCCGGCGGCGTGGGCATCAACATGCAGGCGGCCTCGGTGGTGATCCTGTGCGAGCCGCAGGTCAAGCCCACGCTCGAAACGCAGGCGATAGCCCGCGCGCACCGCCTTGGCCAAGTGCGCAAGGTGCAGGTGCACCGGCTGCTGGTCGCCGACAGCGTGGACGAGCGGATGCTGGAGCTGCTCGGCCAGAAGACAGAGCTCTTCGACGCCTACGCACGACGCAGCGACACCGCCGAGTCCTCCCCCGACGCCCGCGACCTGACCGAAGCGGCGATGGCGCGGAAAGTCGTGGACACGGAGCGGGAACGGCTCGGCATCGCGACCTAACGTCAGGAAAAGGGTAGGTCATCAAACTACTGAGCCCGGGCTGGTGCGGCTTTGCGGAGCCCGGACTCGACTTTGCCTGCACGGGATAGTCGAGCCCTGTCCTCGGCGCTAGAGTGCGCTTCATCCGCCCCTGATTCAGCTGCGCTTCGGGCGCGCCGCTACCGCACCGGCGGCAGTGACGCATGGCGGTGTCTCACTCGGACCCGGATGAAAGTAAACCCATGCGAATACCCACCTCTACGTCACGCGGCGTCGGCTCCGCACTCGCCGCCCTCACCGCGCTGGCGGTCGTCGCGCTGCCCGGCGCCTCCTCGGCCAACGCGGCCCCGAACCGGTCAGCCAACCACTACGGCGTGAAATCCCTGCACGCCGCGGCGCACCCGGCTGCCGCACGCGCCACCTCGCAGTACACCCTGTCCCTGACGACGAGCATGGCTCACGGGGCCGTCTCCCCCACCCCGAAGGTCTACCTGGTCTTCTGGGGCAAGCAGTGGTCCTCCGACAAGGCGGGCGTCGCCAACGACCTGCAAGGCATGTTCAAAGGCCTCTACGGCAGCAAGGACACCTGGGGCACCATCCTCAGCCAGTACTGCGAAGGCCTGAGCGCGGGCACCACCAACTGCGGCAGCGGCGGCACGCACGTGATCCACCCCTCTTCCACCCCGCTGGCCGGAACCTGGTTCGACAACGCCGCGAATGAGCCCTCGAACGCATCGGCCTCGCAACTGGCCGGCGAGGCGAAGAAGGCGGCCGCGCACTTCGGCAACACCACGCAGACGCCCAACTACAACGCGCAGTACGTGATCGTCTCAGCCAGCGGCACCCACCCCGACGGCTTCCCGAACAGCGGCTTCTGCGCCTGGCACGACTACACCTCCTCCAGCTACGGCAACCTCGCCTACACCAACCTGCCGTATGTCCCGGACGAGGGCGCCGGTGCCTGCACCACGCTCGCGGACGGACGGCTGCTGTCGGGTATCGAGTCCACTGAGACGCACGAGTACGCCGAGACCGTCACCGATTTCTGGCCGACCGACGGCTGGAACAACAACGCGAACGGTGAGATCGGCGACGAGTGCGAGAACCAGGACGCATATCTCACACTCAGCACCGGCAAGTACGACGTGCAGGGCCTGTGGTCGAACTCGGCCAATAAGTGCGTAACAAAGGGATGACACCTGAGGCGACGCACGAACCGAAGCAATGAACGGCCCGGTGAGCGGTCCGCTCGTCCGCTAGTCCGTTTGACTGAAGCGGACCGTTCACCGGAGGCCGACTCAGAGCTCTGGCATGCTCGCCTCGGCGGAACGGGGTGACTAACCGATCTTGGCGCGGATGCGCGCCGCGTCAGGGTGCTGCAAGTCCTCCATGATGGCGAGGGCTTCGTCCCAGGCTTTCCGCGCGGCGCGGTGATCGCCGTCCGCCTCGTGGGCATCGCCCAGGTGATCGAGCGTGTCACCCACGAAGTATCGCGCGCCGGACTCACGCAGCAGCGGCAACGCTCGCTGATAGCTGGCGATCGCGTCGGACTGTCGCCCGAGCCGGTGGTACGCGTACCCCAGGCTTTCCAAGGCGTTCGCCTCGCCGGCCTGGTCACCCAACTCGCGATCGAGGTTCAGCGCCTCGTGACAGTCGGCCAGCGCTTGGTGATAGTCGCCCTGCTGGACATTCAGCCAGCCGATGGTGTTGAGCGCGAGGGCCTGACCCGCGCGATGGCCGATGCGCTGGAATACGCTCAGCGCCTGGCGAGCGTGCTCGATCGCCTCGGCAAAGCGTTGTTCGCGCTCAGAAAGCCACGCGAGGCCGCGAAGCGTGTGCGCTTGCCCGAGTTGATCGCCGATCTGCTCGAACAGCGTGAGCGCGCGCCGCAGGTGCGAATGCGCATCCTGATAACGTGCCATCCGCGTGTAAACGCGACCAAGCACGCGGTGCGTATATGCCTCGTTCGCCCGGTCACCAAGGCGCCGGGTGGCCTCCAGCGCGGCGTACTGCGTGTCGATCTGGTCGTGCCAGTGCCCTTGCCGATGCAGGTAGCTCGCCAACGCCCAGGACAGTTGCCAGGCCTGGTCGTCGAAGCCTCGGTCGGCGGCCAGCGCGACGGCGGCCAGCACGGTGGGCCGTTCTGTCTCGTACCACTGCCAGGCCTCAGCGAGATCGGCTGGCTGTTCTGGCACGACGCCCGGCCGGACCTGCGTGAGCGTGATCGGATCCCGGGTCGGGTCTACGATCCGGTCGGCCGCGGCGGCGGTGAGCACGTAATGGTCAAGCACACGCAGCGTGGCTTCGCGCCGTGCCTCCTCAGCCTCCTGCGCCTCAGCCAATTCGGTGACGTAAGCGCGCAGTAGATCGTGCAGGCCATAGCGGCCCCGGCTCGGCTCGGTCAGCAGATGTGCGGCGGTCAGTTCCGCCAGCGCGCTTCGCGTCTGAACAAGCGAAAGAGCGGCGAGGCTGGCGGCCGCGGGCGCCGCGATGTCAGGACCCGGATGCAGGCCGAGCAAACGGAACAATCGGGCCGCCGGCTCGCCGAGCGTGCGATAGGACCAGGAGAACACCGCGCGCACGTCGGCGCCTCCCGGGCCGGCCGAGAGCAGATCGAGGCGGCGATGCGCATCGCGCAACTCAGCGGCCAGCACGTCGAGTTCATCGTCAGGCCGTACGGCGGCGCGCGCGGCGGCGAGATTCAGCGCGAGAGGCAGCCGGGTGCACAACTCGATCAGCTCGTCCGCAGCCGGCTGTTGCCGCGTGACGCGTCCGGCGCCGAGCCTGCGGGCGAGCAGTTCGCGGGCTTCGTCGCCGGTGAGCAGCCGCAGCGTGAGCGGTATCGCGCCCTCCAGTGCGACCAGGTCCGGAAGCCGGTTGCGGCTGGTGACCAGCACCATGCAGCCGGCCGCACCAGGCAGCAGAGGCCTGACTTGCTCGCCGTCCCTGGCGTTGTCGAACACGAACAGCACCCGCTTGCCGACCAGCAGGCTCCGATACAGATCCAGCTGGGCGTCCGGGTCGGACGGTATCCGTGCGGCCGGAACCGTGAGCGCATCCAGGAACCGGCGCACCGCTGACGCGATCGTGACCGGGGAACCGGACGGGTCGAACCCGCGCAGGTTCACATACAACTGCCCATCCGGGAACTGCGCGGCGTGTTGGTGCGCCCAGTGCACGGCCAGCGCGGTTTTCCCAACGCCTGCCATGCCGTCGATCGCCGCGATGACGACGGCGCGGTCCTGCTGGTCGGTGTGGCCCGCCATCCCGGTAAGAGCCTTGAGCTCGTCGGCGCGCCCGACGAAATGCCGCACCGCCGCGGGCAGCTGTCTCGGCACGACGGCCACACTGTGCCGGGCCGCGCCGCCGAACCCCGTCACAGCACCCTGCGATGGCGCGGCGAGGAGCGCGGGATCTCCGGCGAGAATGCCTTGATGCAGTTCGCGCAGCCGAGCGCCCGGCTCTATGCCTAGTTCGCGCACGAGCACTCGTCGGGCGTCCCGATATGCCTCCAGCGCCTCGGCCTGCCGGCCGCTGCCGGCCAGAGCGAGCATGAGCTGAGCGTGGAGTCGCTCGCGCAACGGATACTTCACGATCAACCCGCGCAGTT
The DNA here is from genome assembly GCF_035605935.1 of Actinocrinis sp. Lineage (GTDB taxonomy): Bacteria > Actinomycetota > Actinomycetes > Streptomycetales > Catenulisporaceae > Actinocrinis. The sequence goes on from NZ_DATNGK010000296.1 coordinate 15,707, forward strand.
CCGGCACGAGTTGATCGTGCGCGCCGAGCCGAAGGTCCGCTTCGATGCGAGCGTCGAGAACCTCGGAACGCAGCTGCTCGAAATACGGTGTGAACTCCTCGCGCAGCGACTGCGAGGCGACGTCGAGCAGCGGCTGCGCGCGGCAGAGTCTCAGCGCGCGCGTCGCGGTCGTGGAGGCCAGGCTCCAGGCTTGTGCGCGCAGCGCCGTGCCCGCCTCGCGGGAGAGCGCCGCGAACTGGAGCGCGTCGAGTTCGCTTTCGGCCGCCTCGCAGAGGTAGCCCGGATCGCGCGTCTGAATGCGGGCCGCGATCTCGGCGCCCAGCACACGGCGCAGCCGCATGACGTACGTGCGCAGCGTGCAATCAGCCCCGTCCGGCGGCGCCGCGTCCCAGACGAACTCGGCGAGCTGCGCCGCGGACACGGTTTGGTTGGCTCGGACCAGCAGCGCCGCGAGCAGCGCGCGCTGCCGTGGCGCCGGTACCGGGATCTGACGCCCCGCGTCGTCGATCACCAGCAGTGGCCCCAGAATGCCCAGCCTCACCCTGCCTCCCCGGGCGCGGTGCTCCGCGCGGCGGAGCCCCGCGCATCAGGGTCAGCCTAGCCCCGCGAGTCGCGAGGAGGCATCAGAGCCCGGATTCGGTGCGATCATTCATTCGATGATCTCGCGCAGCCGGTCGGCGAACTTGGCTGCGTCCTCCATGAATCCGCCGTGGCCGCCCGGGAACAGGACGGGCTCGAGCTTCAACGCGGCGGCCAGGGCCCGCGAGGTGCGGTCGCACACCTGGCCTGCCGAGGTCTCGCCGATGCCGATGATCAGGTGGACCGGTGTCGCGCGCAGCACGTCCAGGTCGGGCAGCCAGTTCGCCGTGCCGCGCAGCTCGTGCAGGTAGAAGAAGCGGTCACCGGCTACCTCCTGCGGCGACTTCTCGCCGCCGAACACCTGCAAGAACACCTCCTCCGGCATCACGAAGCCGGCGTTCGCCATGAACTTGCGCACCGCGCCGAGTGCGTCGCCGCCGGCGTATGTGGCGATCGTTTCCTCGTTCAGCGCCATTTGGTGCTCGCCGTCGTCGAGCAACCGCAGGAGCGGAGGCTCGTGGATGACGGCGGTCTGTACCAGCTGCGGATGGGCTTGGACCAGCGCGAGCGCGGTGATGGCGCCGCCGGAGGAGCCGAGCACGATCGCGGGCCCCGCGTCGACGTGCTTCAGCAGGCGGGCCAGGTCGTCGGCGCGCAGCGGCGGCGTCGAGTCGGCTTCCGGGTCGTCGAGCACGCTGCCGAAATGGCCACGCGGGTCCATGGTCAGCACGGTGTGGTCGGCGGCCAGCAAATCGGCGAGCGGCGCGAACGGCGCCGCATGCATCGGCGCGCCGACGATCGCGACCAGCGGGCCACTGCCGCGCAGCTCGTAGTACAGCCGGCCGTCGGGGACCGCCAAGGTGTTCGCGGTCACGGGCGCGGGCGTGGTCATCGATTCCTCCCAGGGTCGGATGCGAGCCGTCACTCCATTCGACTCCTGCGGCCGCCGAAATTCATCGGTCCCGTGCCAGCCGGCCTCAACTGAATCCGGCCGGCGGGTAAACCTCCTGGGCAGTGCGCCGTCAGGCAAGGCGCGTTAAGCGCACCGAGACCGTCAACGCGCTGTCGGGCGCGCCGTGGTAGATGCCCTTGTGCGGCAGGACGTCGCCGTAGTCGCGGCCGTGCCCGACCAGGACGTGGCGCGGGCCGGGCACGGTGTGATTGGTGGCGTCGATGCCGCACCACGAACCGGCCCAGTACTCCACCCAGGCGTGGCTTTGGCCCTCGACGGCGAGTCCCGGTTCGCCGTCCGTGGAGGGGAACAGATAACCGGAGACATACCGCGCCGGCAGCCCGATGGCGCGCAGCATGGCGGCGGCGATGTGCGAGAAGTCCTGGCAGACCCCTGACTTCTGCTCCCAGGACTCCTGCGCGTTGGTGTGCACTCCGGTGGCTCCCGGGACGTAGCCGACCGTGGCGTGCAGCCACGCTGAAATCTCGTCCGCGGCCTCGTGCGGGTCAGCGCCGCGGGTCCGGTCGCGCACCTCCTGCTCGAACTGCGGGCTGATAGTGGTGCGGTCGGTGCGGGTGACGAACTCGGCAAGGTGGCCCAGCGCGACGTGGCGGGCCACGGCGGACCAATCGATCTGGGAGCGCACCGCGGCCGGGTTCGGCGCGGACTTGGTCTCCACGGTGCTGCCGGCACGGATCGTCAGGGCGCTGTGCGGCTCCTGAAGGTCGAAAGCCGTCACGCGGGTGCCCCAATAGTCCGTGTACTGCCACATCGACGCGCGCGGCTGCAGTTCGACATAGCTGTTCAACGTGACCTGGCTGGGTGTGCTCAGCGGGGTCATCCGCAGTTCGTTGTAGGAGGCCCGCGCGGCGCCGGTGTATTCCACGACGGTTTCGTGAACGATGGCCAAGCGCCATGAGGCGTTGCCGCGCGAACTTTCCGAGGACATAGCGTCAGTCGGCACCGTCAGTCCTTTCCGTGCAGCCAGACGACCGGGGCGCTGTACTGGAAGTACTCCTCGGCGATCTGGCCGCTGGCCACCAGGCACGCCTCTTGCAGGTCCTTGAGCACCGTCGGCAGCTGCGTCACCAGCTCTCCTGCGTCCAGGTACTCGAGCATGGTCCGCATCCGGCCGACGACCCGGCGCGCGGTCGGGGCCAGCACCTGAACTCGGGAGCGCGGCCCGGAGGAAGGCGGGGCCAGTTGGCTCAGGCAGTGCTCCGCGGTGGTCAGCGAATAAACGATCGAGCGGGGGAAGGTCTCCTCCAGCATCAGGAAGCGGGCGGCCGACTCCGGGTCGCTGTCCCAGCCCTCGGTGCGGCGATACGACTCGTCCGCCCCGGCCGCACGCAGCAGCGTCGCCCATTCCGGGGCGTATCGCGAGGCCAGCACCTTGACCGACAACAGCCGAGCGGTCATGTCCACCCGTTCCAGGCTGCGGCCGAGGGTGAGGAAGAGCCAGCCGTCGTCTCGGCTCATCGTGGAATCGGCGAGACCGGAGAACAGCGCGGCGCGCTCACGCACGTAACGCAGATAAGCATGTGGGCCGACGCGACCGGATGCTCTTCGCTGCGCTGGAAGGGCGTGATGCGTGGCGTTGAGGCATTCCCAGGTCTCGGTGCTGATGACCTCCCGCACGCCCCTGGCGTTGTCGTGCGCGTTCTGCCAGGCCCCTGCGACGGAACTGGGATTGGCCGCGTCGAAGCCGAGCAGGTCGAGCACGGTCTGCGCGTCACACGGCTCGGAGTCGGCGGGCGGCGGCGTCACGCCGAGGATCGCGAACAGCGTCCGGCACGCGGCCTCCTCATCGGTGCCGGGTTCATCCAGCAGGCGGTGCATGAACGCGTCGAGCACCCGCGCCGTGTCGTCGGCCCGCTCGACGTATCTGCCGAGCCAGAACAACGACTCGGCGATGCGGCTGAGCATGAGTCAGCTCCCTTCGGTACGGAACGCGGCCGGCGCCGGCTGCCGCCGGATCATCGCTGCCCCCGCTGCCGCACTTCGGGTAGCGGTACGTCGTGCGGTAAGTCGTGTTGCTGTTGCTGTTGCTGGGTCTGCTCCGCAGCGGGCCCGGCCTGCCGGTCGGCCACGGCCTCGCGCACCGTCGTTGCCGGGGCGTCGAACAGCGGCGGCCTGATGCCGTCGCGCGGGCCGAGGCGGCGGTCGTCGGCCAGCACCCAGGTGTCCTTCGAGCCGCCGCCCTGGCTGGAGTTGACCACCAGCG
>NZ_DATNGK010000297.1:0-4569 GCF_035605935.1 Actinocrinis sp.
ACGCGCAGCCGGCGGCGTTCAACGTGCCGGACGTCGAGCAGGTGCTGCTGCACGTCTACTCGAAGTCCGCCCAGAACTAGGCGGGCCGCGTGCCATACCTGCTGCGGCGGCTGGGCTTCTTCCTGCTGACGCTCTGGGCGGCGCTCACGCTGAACTTCTTCATCCCGAGGTTCATGCCGGGCGATCCGGTCAACGCGCTGCGCGACCGCACCCGCGGCAAGGTGTCCGAGGCGACGCTCCAGCAGATGCTCAGCTCCTTCGGGTTCAAGCCGAACCAGAACCTCGGGCAGCAGTACCTTGATTATCTCGGCAACATGCTCAGCGGGCACTGGGGCATCTCGATCGGCCAGGCGCTTGGTGAACCGGTGACCAGCATCATCGGCCAGGCGTTGCCGTGGACGCTGGGCCTGGTCGGCATCACCACGGTGCTGGCCTTCGCGCTCGGCACCCTGATCGGGGTGGTGGCCGGCTGGAAGCGCGGCGGCCGGCTCGACGCGATCCTGCCGCCGCTGTTCGTGGTGACCTCGGCGCTGCCGTACTTCTGGGTGGCGCTGCTGCTGATCCTGATGTTCTCGGTGTGGACCGGCGGGCTGCTGCCCAGCGACTTCAACTACGACACCAGCCTGGTGCCCGGTTTGTCGCCTGGCTTCATCGGCAGTGTGCTGCAACACGCGGTGCTGCCCGCCGCGACCCTGCTGATCACCTCGATCGGCGGCTGGATCCTGACCATGCGCAACAACATGATCACCACGCTGGCGGAGGACTACGTGCGGATGGGGCGGGCGAAGGGCCTGCCGGCGCGCAAGGTCATGTACGGCTACGCGGCGCGCAACGCTTTCCTGCCGAACCTCTCCGGCTTCGCCATGTCGCTCGGGTTCGTGATCTCCGGCGCCATCCTCATCGAGTACGTATTCAACTATCCGGGGCTCGGCTACCTGCTCTACAGCGCGGTGCAGAACGTCGATTACCCACTGATGCAGACCCTGTTCATGCTCTTCACGGTCGCCGTCCTGGTCGCGGTGCTGATCTGCGATCTGGCGACCGCATGGCTCGATCCGCGCGTGCGGGCGAAGGAGTAGCGGCCATGACCGTGTTGCAGGGCGCTGCCGCCGTCACGCCGAAGCCGCGTCGCTCGGTCGGACGTGGGCTCTGGCGGGCGCTGCGCGGAAACCGCAAGGCGATGGCCGGTTCGGTCATCCTGCTGATCTTCTTGGTGATCTCCGCCTTCCCCGGCCTGTTCACCTCGGTGAGCGACCCGAACGCGCTGGCCTTCCCGCCGCGGCTCGGTCCGTCCAGCGGGCACCTGCTCGGCACGACCGGGCTAGGTCAGGACGTCTACTCGCAGCTGATCTACGGCACCCGGCAGTCGCTGATCATCGCGGTAGTCGCGGGGTTCTTCGCCACGGTGCTCTCGGTGCTGATCGGCGTGTCCGCGGCGTATCTCGGCGGCGTCATGGACGACCTGCTCTCGATGCTCACCAACGTGGCGCTGGTCATCCCGGCCTTCCCGCTGATCGTGATCCTGGCCAAGTACGCCGGGCACGGCTCGCTGACCGTGCTGCTTGTCGTGCTGGTGGTCACCGGCTGGGCTTACGGTGCGAACCAGATGCGCGCGCAGGCTCTTTCGCTGCGCAACCGCGATTTCCTGGAATCCGCGCGGGTGCGTGGCGAGCGGCGCTCCTACATCATCGTGTTCGAAGTCCTGCCGACGATGACCTCGCTGATCGTGGCGAACTTCCTCGGCGCGGCGCTCTACTCGGTGCTCAGCGCGGCGGGCCTTCAGTTCCTCGGCCTCGGCGACCCGAACTCGTCGAGTTGGGGCACGATGCTGTACTGGGCACAGAACCAGCAGGCGCTGCAGACCGGCGCGCCGCTCTGGTCGATCGCGCCGGGCCTGTGCGTAGCGCTGCTCGGCGTCGCCTTCGCACTGATGAATTACGCCTTCGATGAGATCGGCAATCCGGCACTGCGACCGGTGAAAGCGAAGGAGCGCAAGGTTCGCGCCGCGGTTGCGGCGAAGGCGGCGACCGCGGCGGCAGCCGGCCCGCCCGAGGCAGTGGTGTCGCAGGATATCGCGCTGCAGGACGCTGCCGACGCGGACGCCCCGCTCCTGCAAGTGCGCGGCCTGACCGTCGAATACGCGACCGCCCGCGGCTCGTCCGTGGCCGTTGCCGGGGTGGATCTCGACGTGCGGCGCGGCGAATTCCTCGGTGTGGTCGGCGAATCCGGCTGCGGCAAGTCCACGCTGCTGTTCGCGATAGCCCGGCTGCTGAGCGCGCCGGCCTCCACCACCAGCGGCAGCGTGACCTTCAAGGGCAGCAACCTGGTCGCGATGACCGAGAAGCAACTCAACGTTCTGCGTTGGCGGGATTACTCCGTGGTCATGCAGAGCGCGATGAACGCGCTCAACCCGGTCCGCACCATCGGCGCGCAGTTCAAGGACGCGATCGAAGCGCACGCCGACTACGGCTCCGAGAAGATCAGGGAACGAAGCGTCGAGGTGCTGCAGCTGGTCGGGATCGACCCGGTGCACCTCAAGAGCTACCCGCACCAGCTCTCCGGCGGCATGCGGCAGCGCGCGATGATCGCGATGGCGCTGCTGTTCACCCCGGACCTGGTCATCATGGACGAGCCGACCTCGGCGCTGGACGTGGTCGCGCAGCGCTCACTGATGGTGCAGATCAAGGAGCTGCAACAGCTGCTCGGCTTCGCCGTCATCTTCGTCACCCACGACATGTCGCTGGTCAGCCGGTTCTCCGATCGGCTGGTGGTGATGTACGCGGGCCAGGTGGTCGAGACCGGCCCGACGCGCACCGTCTTCGACACCCCGTCGCATCCGTACAGCAAGGGCCTGCTCGACGCGTTCCCGTCCATCCACGGTGAGCGCGTCGAACTCAAGGGAATCCCGGGCAGCCCGCCGGACCTCGGCAATCCGCCAAGCGGCTGCCGGTTCAATCCGCGCTGCCCTGTCGTACAGGAGCGTTGCCGCAGCCAGGAGCCGGAGCTGTACCAGATCGGCGAGCTGGGCCAGGTCAAGGCGCGCTGCCTGCTGCTGACCCCCGATAACGAACCGCAGGAATCCCGCTCGCTGGAGGTGAACTCGTGACCGAGCCGCAGCCGCAGCCCGGGCCAAAGCCGCTCATCGAGACAGTCGGCCTCTGCCGGCATTTCAAGGTTGGCGCAGGTTTTTCGCGGCGCAACCTGCACGCGGTCGACGACGTGGACCTGGTGATCAATCCGCGCGAGATCGTCGCGCTGGTCGGCGAGAGCGGCAGCGGAAAGTCGACCATCGCGCGGCTGCTGGCGCGTGTCTACCGGCCCACCTCCGGCGAGATCCGCTACCAGGGCAAATCTTTGGCCACGGCGCGCGGACGCAAGGCGCAGCTTGCCTACCGCAGCGACGCGCCGATGGTGTTCCAGGACCCATTCAGCTCCCTGAATCCCGCATACCGGGTGTCGCACGGCATTCTGCGCGGGCTGAAGTTGCACCGGCCGGAACTCAACCACGCGCAGCGGATCGAGGAAGCGCAGCGCGTGGTCGAGGCGGTCGGGCTGGTGCCTGCCGCCGAGATCCTGAACCGCTATCCCTACGAGCTGTCCGGCGGGCAGCGACAGCGAATCGGCTTCGCGCAGGCCCTCGCGTACAAGCCCAAGCTGATCCTCGCCGACGAGCCGGTGTCCATGCTCGACATCTCCATCCGTATCGGCCTGCTCAATGTGATGGCGAAGCTGCGCGAGACGGAGGGTGTCTCCTTCCTCTACATCACGCACGACATCGCGAGCGCGCGGTACGTCTCGGACCGGTTGCTGGTGATGTACGGCGGCCACGTCGTCGAATCAGGACCCACCGAAGCAGTGCTCGCCGACCCGAAACACCCTTATACGAGCCTGCTGCTCTCGGCCGTTCCGGACCCGCGTGCGCCGCTGGGAGTCGATGCGGAGGCGGCCAAGTCCGAGCCGCCCGCGGTCATCGATCCGAAGCCGGGCTGCCGGTTCCGCGCGCGCTGCCCGCTGGCGATCGACGAGTGCGCCTCGGTGACGCCCCGGCTGCGCGAACTCGGCCCGGCGCACCAGGCCGCCTGTCACGTCGCGACCGCCGACGCGCCGACGATCAAGCCCCCGGCGGCGGTCGGGTAGCGGCGCGCTCATAGTCATTGACCACGCGGCGACCTGGCTGTACCTTCGCGATGAAATAGGCAAGTTAGATAACTAAACCAAAATTCGCGGCTCCATACCCACCTGGGAGCGCACATGGCATATCGAGTGGCACACCGCGGCAGGTTGTCCATCACCACCGCCGTGACCTTGGGTTTCGCCGCCGCGGCGGCGTTACAGAGCGGCGCGTCCGGGGCGACGCCGACTCAATTCAGCGCCGCGGTGGCCGGCGGCGGCGCGGCTGCGAGTGCGCGGCACGCGTTCCCCGATCCGCCGACCGGCTCGACCGCAGTCGCGAACCTCGGCGCGGCCACTGGCTGGAAGGTGCTTACCAGCAAGACCGCGACCCAATCCGGCGCGCAGATCTCCACGCCCGGCTTCGCCACCTCCGGCTGGCTGAGCGTCGCGAACGAC
>NZ_DATNGK010000298.1:0-17063 GCF_035605935.1 Actinocrinis sp.
ATCAAGGTTCCGCGATGGTCGGTCGAGGTTCGTGAAAGTTCGCGATGGTCTGCGGGCAGTGAGCGGGCATCGATCAAAAAGGGGCGTAGATGGGCTAGACGAAAGAACGTATCAACGACGACGGCAAGATCCGCTACCAAGCATGGTGGCGAGACCACCGCGGCCACGAGCGATCAGCAGTCACCTACAGCACCGAGCGGCAAGCCGACTAAGCCTGGCAGCACGCCGAGGCAAAGCTGGCACTCGCACCGTCTTCGCGCCGCACCCGGGACAGGCCACCGGCCCGCCGGGCGTACGCGCTCGCACCACGATCCGGTCTTCCTCGCCCGTCACCTCCTCGATGACCAGCGGCGACAGCCCCGAGAAAACCACGCCAATAAGGTCGCTGACATCATGCACGGCTCATGATGCCAAGTGTCGACGCAGCGTCACCACCGAAAGTGCGACAGAGCCGATAGCTTTACAGACCCGGACACCCACATCATCCGCGGCCACGGGGCGACGGCATCGGGGCCGCGCCTCGTCGAGGACGGCCGGCCAGACTCCCGGGGTATCAGTCTCCTGTTTTTCTTGCGCGAGTCTGGCGGCTTTCTGCTGTCCTTTCCTTAGCTTCTTTAGCTTGGCACCAGCTGCCACTGTTGGTTGGTGCCTCCGTTGGCGGTCCATTGCACGACTTGTGCTCCGTCGCTGGTCGAGCGGCCGTACACGTCCGCGACCAGTCCGCTGTCGTGGCTGACGATGGTGTAGTAACCGTCGCCGGTGGGCTTCAGGTACCACTGCTGGTTGGTGCCGCCGTTGCTGGTCCACTGTTGCAGCTGCAATCCCGCGGCGGAGGAGCCACCGTTGACGTCGAGCACCTTGCCGGTGACCGTGTAGGTCAGGGTGTAGGCGCCGCCCGATGTAGTGGCGATGGTCCACGCTGCGCCGCCGGTCTGCTGGACGGCCTTGGCGCCGTCCGCGGTGGAGTTGCCAGCGATGGCGAGGGGCTTGCCGCTGTTGCGGTTGACGATGTGGTACGTCCCCGGTGTGGGGCCGCCGCTGGAGCCGCCGGCCAGGGTGAAGTATTCGGCCGCGTCGGTGAAGGTGGTGGTGCCGGACTTGGTGGTGGACAGCACCAGGTAGATCCGCGAGCCGGAAGCCGGGGCGGTGAAGGTGACCTGTTGGGTGATGCGGGAGCCGAGCGGGATGGCGAGGGTCACGCTGCCGGTGGCGATGACCGTGCCGGTGGGCTGGTCCAGGTGCGCCGTCCAGGTGAAGCCGACGGAGGTGCTGGTGAAGTCGTCGTTGAAGACGGTGATGCTCCGTGTCACGGTGCTGCCGTAGGCGTATGAGGGCACTGCTGAGCTGAGCGGGAAGTCGCCGTTGGAGTCCGAGACGCCGGAGGCCGACCAGTAGGGCAGGTCCAGGGCGGCGATCGGGTTGAAGGCGGCCTGGATCCGCTGGATCTGCGGGTTGCTCCAGGGGTCGGTCAGGTTGTCGGCGCCGTAGATCGGGTGCCCGCCTTCTTCGGGGGTGAAGTCGGTGCTCCGAACACCGGGCACGAACCCGGCCCAGGCGGACAGCAGCGTGTAGGGGCGCAGGTCGCTGGCGTCCTTGCCGCGCTTGGCGGCCGTGGACGTGGCGAACCACTCAAAACCCTGCTTCGTATTGCAGGCGGGCCAGATGTACTCACCGTCGCCGAGGGGGCGGCCGGTCCCGGACCAGAGCTGCGAGCCGTAGTGGCCGAAGCCGTCCAGGTAGTGCGGCACGATGTTGAAGTTGGCGTATGTCATGTTCGGGTACTGGTTCGGTGAGGCGCCGACACCCGCGTCGACGCTGATCGGCCGGGTGCCGTCGTTGCCGTTCATCGCCGCGTACAGGTCTTGCTCGAACTGCTGAGAGTCGAAGCTGCTGCCGTTCGGCTCGTTGGCCTGGCTCCAGCGGATGACCGCGGGGTGGTTGCGGTCGCGCAGCACCAGTGCGCGCGCGTGGTTGACCATGTTGTCGTGTCCGGCGACGAAGTCCTGGGTGTTGTTGGAGCCGCGGATCGCGGTCTCGTCGATGATCATCAGGCCCATCTGATCGGCCACGTCGAGCATGTAGGGGCTGGCCGGCTCCTGGTGGATGCGCACCACGTTGTAGTTCAGCCGCTGGTAGTTGTCCACCGCCTGCGGCCAGCCGCCGTTGGTGCCCGACGGCGGCAGGAAGCCGGGCAGCGTGTCGTAGGCGTCGCCCACGCCGCCGTTGTTGACCCGGTCGTAGTCGGCGCCTTGAAGGTTGTCGCCGCGCAGGTTCGCCCGGATGCCGTTGAGGTAGTAGTACGCGCCGTTCTGCGTGAACTCCCGGAATCCGAACCGGTAGGTGGCATCGCTGGTGTGCCCGTCGTCGGTGGATGCGTGCACGGATAGATCGTGCAGCTGGGCACGGTAGCCGGAGCGATAGGGCACGTTCGGCCACCAGTAGGAGGTGGTGCCGAGGTTCCAGGCCACCGGACCGACCGTCACCTTCGCGGTCGAGTGCGCGGCCACCGTGACGGTCGCGCTCGGCAGTGTCGGGTAGCTGAACGATGTGCCGTTGTCGGAGGCGAGCGAACCGGTCAGCGTCACCGAGCGCGAGCTGCCCGAGGTATTGGTCACCGACACGTCGTAGGTGAGGCTCTGGTTGGCCACCGAGGTACGCACAAACGCGTCGCTGACGTAGACCGCCGGATACACCTGCAGGAACGCGGAGCGGAAGATGCCCTGAGGGACCGCTTCGCACCAGTCGGCGGCGACAGGCACCAGATAGTTGCCGGACGAGGTCTTCAGCGCATTGCGACCTTTGACGTCCACGCTGATCGTGTGCGTGGAACCGGGCGTCACGTACGCGGTGATGTCGAACTTCGAGGGGGTGAAAGCGGTGGTCTGGGTGCCGACCACGCGCCCGTCCACCGACAGCGTCGCCTGGTGGTTCACCACGCCGAACTCGATCCACACCGACTGCGGCTGCCCCGAGTCCGGCACGGTGATGCTGCGCGAGTACACCGCCTCGCCCACATTCGTGAAGCCCTGCTTGTACCAGCCGCCCCCGGGCACCATGATCGACGTCGTGCCCTGGCCGGCCGGGGTGAAACTCCACGACCCGGACAGGTCGACGGACGCGACGGCGGCGCCAGTCGCGGCGTAGCTGCGGGCACCGGCGTTCGCAGAGGTCGCAGAAGCCGCAGAAGCCGCGGGGGCGAAGCGCGGCAGGCCGAACGCGGCGGCCGCACCCACGCCGGTGGCTAACAGCCGTCGACGCGTGGGCTGGTGCTGGTGCTCTGGGATCGAGTCCGAAGCGGGCATGGAACGAGCCTCCTACCGTAAGGTCCACTTCTGGCTACTGCCGCCGTTGCAGGTCCACAGCTGCAGCGGCGTGCCGTTGGCCGTCCCCGCGCCGGTGGCGTCAAGACAGAGCCCTGATTTGTTGCCGGTGATGGTGTCGTTGGGGTGCACCGTGCATTGCTGGTTCTGCTGGCCGTTGCACGACCTCTGCCACCGCATGACGCACCCCCTCAGGACTTGCGCACCGTTCACCGCCCACGCGGTCAGGCAGGCGCACGGCTTGCCGAGAAGAGATGGGATGTGTACACGAGCTGTCGGACCGCGTGGATGAAGATGGCAGGACATCGGCGAGCACGCAAGGATCGGCTTAGGTTCGCCGGGACCCGCTGAAGATCAACAGCTTTTCGCGAAGTAGCTGACCATTGCCTTTCGAATCGATTCGACGTTCGACTCTGTGCGCCGCCGGTCGCCGCCCGGTGAAACTTTCCGCCCCATACGCACGGAGGTCCGATTGATCAGCCTCCTTTCCTGGTATGCCGCCAAGCACGGTTGACATCCCATGCCCTCAGTTCCAGGGGCGGCAGCAAGCCACCTGGCGTGGGCGCGGATGATGCGGGTGTCCTCAATGGTCATGCTGCGAGCCGGTAGCGGGACCGGTGGGTGCGCTGGCGTTCTCGACCCAGGTGGTGGGCCCGGCATGACTCGATGTCTGCGTTGGAGGTTGGGGCGCGGGGTTTGAGGGCGGCTTCGACGCCGGCCGGTGACCAGCGGGCTGCGGTGATGTCCGGTGTGCCGGCGACCGGATGGCGGCAGGCGCCCTCGATCCCGCCGGGGGGCAATCGCCGCGTGACGATGACCGCCAACCGAGTGAGCGGATGCGCGTCGCCTGGGCGGTAGCCCGCGCTGGCGGCGACACCGAACGGTCGCGCAGATCGCGGACGTTCCGCGCGCGCTGGCGGAGCTGATCCTGGCCGATGCGCGCTTCGATCCCGGCGGGTACGACACGCAGCGTCTGCGCGCTCGCATCGGGTCGGCCGGTATCTCGCTGGCCACACGTAGAGCGCCGCTGACCGCACCTATGCATCTCAGGTGGTGCGGACCGCTGTGGCCAGCGCGCCGAGGTCGGGCGCCGTCCAGGTGGGCGCGGGCGTGGCGGGCAGGGGCCGGTGACCGGGACGGGCGAGAAACGCGGTGCGCAGCCCGGCGGCCTGGGCGCCCGCGATGTCCCAGTCGTGCGCGGCAACCATGACCGCATCGGCCGGCTCGATCCCGAGCGCGTCGATGACGAGCCGGTAGGCCGCGGGTGCGGGTTTGAGGGCGTTGGCCGCCTCGGCCGAGAAGACCCGCTCGAATCGGTCGGCGATGCCCGCGTGCTCGAGTTGCGCGCGAGCGGTGGCAAGCGGTGAGTTGGTCAGCGCCACCAGGCGGTGCCCCGCATCGCGCAGCCGGCCCAACCCGCCGGGGACATCCGGGTGAGCGGGCAGCGACCGCAGCGCGCTGAGGATCGCGCGACGCTGCTCGTCGGAGGCGACGCGGCCATGTGCCTGCGCGACCGTGGCGAGGCACTCACCGGCAAGGTGGGCGAAGTCCTGGTAGCCGTCGGCCGCGGTGAATGTGAGCGCGGTGTGGATCAACAGGTCGAACCATTCACCGCGGGCGGCTGGCGTGCCGGTCAGCTCCGCGAACGGCTGGTCGAGGGCCGCGAGGTCCAGCAGGGTCTCGTTGACATCGAAGACGAACAGCACCGTGAATCCCTTCGCTCCAGAGGTACGACGTCCACCGTACCTCAAAGGTACGAGAGATGTCGTACCATGACCTGGAGGTGATGCGCGTGACCGGAGAATTCCCCTGCCCGCCGATGGAAGACGTCGAACTCGGCACGGTGCTCTCGGCACTGGCCGATCCGCTGCGCCGGGCAGTGGTCGTGCAGTTGGCGAACGGCGAGCACGGCGCGGAGCGGGCATGTGCGTCCTTCGCCCTGCCGGTGGCCAAATCGACGCGCACTCACCATTGGCGCGTACTGCGCGAGGCGGGATTGATCCGGCAGCGCGACGCCGGCAACGGCACCTTCGTGCGTCTGCGCCGCGACGAAATCGCCCGCCACTTCCCAGGCCTGCTCGAACTGATCGTCACCCTGGACCCGGGAACAGTAGAGGCCTGACCACCCCGCTCGGCTCCGATCTCGGTCCCGGTCACGACCTCGCGGTCGACCGGCGCACCTTGCTCGGCCCGTCTTTCGCTTTCGGCGGCAGGGCGCCCACGAAGTCCAGCGCGCCGCGCACCCATCCGGTCAGCTGATCGTCGTCGAGTGCGCCGGGCCCGACGAACACCATGCCCTTCATCGGACGGCCGGAGAAGTCCATGATCCGCACGTGCGGGCGTTCGAGCGCCGCGTCCGCCGCGGTGGGCGCCTGGCCTGCATGACTGGGAAGACCGTTGTCGAACTACTGGCTCAGGTCGGACGCGATGCCGTTTTTGCCCAGCGCCAGAGCGCGGATCAGGCCACGCAGCGGGAGCATCACGGCGCTCTCAGCCGTGCATCGGTCGCGCTTAGGCCGTGTGTAAGAAGTTTCGCCGGGGCCGCGACGCCTGCCACGCACGCTCGCTGCGTTTTCGCAGATTCGCAGAACGGAAGTGGTTCAAATTGCGAAGGACGTGGGCAATCGCCTGGATCAGCCGCTCGGTGCGGCCTGTCGGCCTGTCAGATCTGCGGGCATTGGCCGGGCGAACGCATGCCAGCGGCCGTCTTCCGATCTCGGAAAACGGCCGCTGACCTGCATTTATACCGTGTCGGGGTGGCGGGATTTGAACCCACGACCTCTTCGTCCCGAACGAAGCGCGCTGCCAAGCTGCGCTACACCCCGGTGATGCTCGGTCAGTCTAGCCGAGCGGAGGTGAATCGCGGAAATCCTTTGGTTGGCGGCTCGCCGCGAGGTCAGCTGGCGCGTGGCAGCAGAGTGATCAGCGAGGCTTCCGGCGGGCAGGCGAAGCGGACCGGCGCGTAGCGGGAAGTGCCGCAGCCGGCGGATACGTGCAGGTGCGCTGTGTGGCCGCCAGCCGAGTGCGTGTGCAAGCCCTTCGCCCGCGCGCGGTCCAGGTCGCAGTTCGTCACCAGGGCGCCGTAAAAGGGCACGCAGAGCTGGCCGCCGTGTGTGTGGCCCGCGAGGATCAGCGGGATGCCCTCAGTGGTCATCGCATCAAGGACGCGCACGTAGGGGGCGTGGGTGACGCCGATGGTCAACGCGTCATCGCGCTGCTCGCCCTCGCCGTCGCCAGCGTGGTCACCGTGGCCGTCACGACGGTCGTCGCCGCCACTGTTGCCGTCGTCGTCATGCAACTCGGGATAGCGGTCCCGGCGGACGTGCGGGTCGTCGACGCCGACGAAGTTGAGCGCGCCATGCCCGGGCACGTCGAGACTCGCGCGCGTGTTCGTCATGTCCAGCCAGCCCGCCTTGGTGAACGCGGCTTGCAGGGCTGGCCAGTCGTTCTCGGCGCGCTTGCGGCGCGGCGCGTGAGAGCGGTCGCCGGGCCGCAGGTATTTCGTCGGATTGAGGCGACTGGCCTGGTAATAGTCATTCGATCCGAGCACGAACACGCCGGGCAGCGCCATCAGCGGTTCCAGGGTGCTGATGACCTCGGGGATCGCGTCCGGATGCGAAAGGTTGTCGCCGGTGTTGACCACAAGGTCAGGGGCGAGGTCGGCCAGAGACCGCAGCCACGCCTGCTTGCGGCGCTGGCCGGGGACCATGTGAATGTCCGAGAGTTGCAGGATCCTGAGCGGCTGCGCTTCCGGCGCGAGCAACGGGATGCTGAAGCGGCGCAGCCGGTAGACGTTGACCTCGACTCCCGCCGCGTAGGCGAGTCCGGCGGTACCGGCGGCCATGATGCCCAGCGGGATGGAGATCGATCGGCGCATCGGCCAAGTCTATCGGCGTCGTCGTCCTCGCACTGCGTGCGCAGAACCGCCGTGCGATTCGGTTCGGCTTCGTGACACGCTAGGCACATGACCACGACGACGCTCAAGGAACGACTGCGCGCAGACCTCACCACGGCGATCAAGGGCCGCGACGAGTTGCGTGCCGCCACGCTGCGGATGGCGCTGACCGCGATCACCAACGAGGAGGTCGCCGGGTCTGTCGCGCGCTCGCTCTCCGAGCCGGAGACGGTCACCGTGCTCACCCGCGAGGTGAAGAAGCGGCGCGAGGCCGCTGAGGCGTTCGCGGGCGCGGGGCGGGACGAGCAGGCGGCGCGTGAGCGGGCCGAGGGCGAGGTGCTTTCCGGCTACCTTCCGGCCCAGCTGACCGACGACGAGCTGAAGGCGCTGGTCGCGGACGCCATCGCGGAGACCGGAGCGGTCGGGCCGAAGTCGATGGGCGTTGTGATGAAGGCGGTGACGCCGAAGATCGCGGGGCGGGCTGAGGGCGGCCGGGTGGCTGCGGAGGTCAAGTCGGCGCTGGGATAGCAACGCAGGAAAAGCGGCGGCGGATACCAGCTTCTTGAGCTGGTATCCGCCGCCGCTTAGTCGCTGCCGCAGGGATGGAAGATCGGGGGTCGGGGGCTGGGCCAGGACGGGCAGGCCTGACGCGAGGTCAGCTAGTGGCCCTTGCCGCCGTTTCCGTTTCCGTTCCCATTGCCGCCATTGGTGCCGCCGAGTATCCCGCCAAGGAATCCGCCGCCGACGAAGCCGCCGTTGCCATTTCCATTCCCGCTACCGTTGCCGCCCTGGGTCGGGGTGTCGAACCCGGTCGGCGCGGTGAAGCCCACCACCGGCGATCCGGCCAGCGCACCGGCCATCGCGTCGTTGAAGGTCGGCGCTGAGATCGAGGCACCGAACACCTGGCCCGGGTAGTACGTCGGGCCGATCTTGAGGTTCTCCAGCTTCGTCTTGTCGTTCCACTTGATGAAGCCGGTCCAGGTCGCCGCGGCCAGCTGCGGCGTGTAGCCGTCGAACCAGGTCGCGATGCTTTGGTCGGTCGTACCGGTCTTGCCGGCGATCGGACGGGTGTCGCTCAGCGGGACCGCGCCCGCCGCGGTGCCGGACTGCACGACGCCCTGGAGCATCGAGGTCAGCTCGTTGGCGATGTTCGGGTCGAGAACCTGACGGCAGCTCTTGTTCTGGCCGCCATAGCTCTTACCCGACACATCGGTCACCTGCGTGATCACATAAGGCACGCAGTAGGTGCCCTGCGCCGCGACCGTGGCGTACGCACTCGCCATCTCCACGGGCGTGATCGGGTTGACGCCAAGCGTGAATGCCGGCACCTGCATCAGTGATTTGCCGGTTGCGTTGTCGTTGTCCTGCGTGACACCCATCGACTCGGCGATCTGCGCCGGCTTGCACAGGCCGGTTTGCTCTTCCATCCGGAGGAAGTAGGTGTTGATGGACTGGGCGAACGCGTTAGGCATTGCCGTGTGGTAGTCAGTGTGGTCGTCGTTGGACGGCGCATACTTGCCGCTCGCCGGCTCGTCTGGCGGCCAAAGCACCTGCGTCTGGCTGCCCGCGCACGCCGCGAACTGCGTGCCGGCGTCATCGATCGTCGCGGGGGCGTCGATCATCTGGTTTGGGTTGACGCCCTGTTCGAGCGCGGCCAAGCCGACGAAGATCTTGAATGACGAGCCGGCCTGGAAGCCGTTGGTTCCGTTGTGTGCCTTGTCGGCCGACAGATTGATGAACGTCTGGCCCGCGGCGTTACCCATCGGCACCGACTGGGCCATCGCCTTGATCTGACCGCTTCCTGGTTCGACCATCACCAGCGCGGACGCGATGTCCTTCTTCGTGAAGTCCGATGCGTACACGCGCTTGGCGATCGCGGCATCCGCCGACTTCTCATCCTTCACACTCATCGTGGTCTGGATTGTCAGTCCGCCACGCTGCCACAGCGCGACGCGGTCCGCCTGCGTCTTGCCGTACGCCGAGCTCTCGATGAACGTGTTGTAGACGTAGTTGCAGAAGAACTTCGCCGAACCGTCCGCCGTGATGCAGCCATCCTTCAGCGAGGTCGGGGCCAAGCCGAGCGGCGTCTTCTCGTACTGTTCAGCCTGCGCCGGAGTGATGTAGTTCAGCGAGGAGTTCGCCATGTCCTGCAGCACGATGTTGCGGCGCTTGAGCGCGTCCGCCGGGTGCGCGAACGGGTCGAACTCCGTCGGGCTGTTCACCACCGCGGCCATCAGCGCGGCCTGCGGGACGGTCAGCTTCGCGGCGCTGGTGGAGAAATAACGCTCCGCGGCCGCCTCGACGCCATAGGCACCGTTGCCGAAGTAGACCAGGTTGAGGTAACGCTCCAGGATCTGATCCTTGCTGAGCGTCTTCTCCACGGCGATGGCGTACTTGAGCTCGGTGAGCTTGCGGGAGAACGTATCCGCGATCGCGGCCTGCTGCTGCTTCTTGTCGGTGCCCGCTTCCAGCAGCAGTTCGTTCTTCACGAGCTGCTGGGCGATGGAGGATCCACCCTGCGTATTACCGCCTGACGAGTTGTTGACTAGGGCGCGCAGCGTGCCCTTAATGTCAATGCCGCCGTGCTGGTAGTAGCGGATGTCCTCAATCGCCACAATCGCGTGCGGCATGTTCGGACTGATCTGCGCCATCGGGACTACGACGCGATTGCCGAAGTCGCCCCACGTGTACGCGATCACGGACCCGTCGTCCGCGAGGATCTTGGTGCGCTGTGGCAGGGTCGGCGTCTCGAAGTCGCTCGGCAGGTCCTCGAAATGGTCCGAGGCGGCCTTGGCGCTCAGTCCGAAGCTGCCCACGAAGGGCAGCGTCAGGCCAGCGATCAGAACCCCGGCCAGGGCGCTGACCATCACGAACGTGCCGAGGTGCGATATCAGTCGCCCGACGCCGCTCGCTCCGGAATAACCAGTACGTCCCGTAACCATGCGGACCAGGGTACGGTCCGTCCCTGAGTGCCGGGGAGGGCAGGGCGGCTGCCGTCGAATCTGTGGCCCAGTTGCTACAAGCGACGTAGTCCGGACGGGCCATACCAGATTGACCAGTTCGGGGACTGTCGAGTGCTGATGGTTATCCGTAATGTCGTGCTAGCTGAAGAGATCTCTTCGCGGACAGTGCCCTACGTGCGGGCGCATCTCGGGAGTCGATCGCTCCGGCGGCAGGGCGGCCGATGAGTCTGGGTCATTGGCCGGAAGTGGCAAGGCTAGTGCGACAAGTGCGGATGTCGTGCCGGTCATTCCGGACGATACGTGGTGCTGTCGCGGTCGCGAATGGGTTGCGCGCCGTGGCGGTGTCGACGGATCGAGCGGTGTGCCGGCCGCCGTTGGGGGAGCCTCGATGCTGAGAGGACGGCACCGGAGATGATGGCAGGGTCGGAGAGTGAAGAGTCAGTGAACGTGATGACCGCCGCGGCGACCGCGGTCAGGAACTGGGTGGAGGACTGGACGATAGCGGCTGCGTGCCGGGGCATGGACCCCGACGAGCTGTTCGTCCAGGGCGCCGCGCAGAACCGGGCGAAGACGGTGTGTGCGGCGTGTCCGGTGCGCACCGAATGCCTCGCGGACGCGCTCGACAACCGAGTCGAGTTCGGCGTGTGGGGCGGGATGACCGAGCGTGAGCGGCGGGCGCTGTTGCGGCGCCGGCCCGATGTGCGCTCGTGGCGCAAGGTGCTTGAGGGCAAGCGCGAGGCGTACCTTTCGCGACAGCGCCCGACGGTGTTCACCGCCGGCGGCTGAGCCGCTGCCCGCTTCTGTTGGCCGCGCTGCTCAACGGCGTCCCGTCGCGACGACGTTTCGGCGAGCAGCGTAAGAGCACCACGAGGTACGAACTGTGCCCGCGCCGTCGGAACGGACGGTGTCCTGGCATTCGACGTCCCGAACGGACCACGGACTGACGGCCACTGACGATCCACGATTGTCGGTAAGGCTTCCGACCGGCTCTCCACCCTCCAGCCGGATCGCAGGCGGCACCGCGCCGCCACCGCCGTCAAGCCGAACGCGCGATGATCTCGCGCAGGCCGTCCAGGTCGTGGATGTCCTCCGCCTGCGCGGGCAGTTCGAGCATCGCGATGCCGGGATGGCTGGCCAGAAAGCGGCCGGTCAACCGGTGTTCTCGACGCGACTGCACAACGCGCTCCGCGTGCAGCCGCAACAACGCGGCCGCCAACTGCGCGGCCTGCGCCTCCTCAGTCGCTGACAGCGGCGCCTCGGCGCCGTTGCCCTTGGCTGCTCCATTCGCCCCGGCCGCGTTCTTGCGCGTCGTGCGCTTCCCGGCCTTACCGTTGGTCAGCTCCTCGGCCGCGGCCAGCGCCCGCTCCGCGGTGATGTCCGCTTGCGGCCGGTGCACCCGGTTGAGTACCAGTCCGGCCAGCGGCATCTTGTCCGTGGCCAGCCGCCGCGTGAAATAAGAGGCCTCACGCAGCGCGTCCGGCTCCGGCGCGGCGACCACGACGAACGCGGTCCCCTCGGTCTGCAACAGCTGATACGTCCGCTCGGCCCGCTCGCGGAAACCACCGAACATGGTGTCCAGCGCGGCGACGAAGGACTGCACCTCGCCCAGCAGCGTCGAACCGAGGATCTTGCCCAGCGCGCCGGTCACCAGGCTGACCCCGCCGGTCAGCAGCTTGAACGCGCCAAGGCCGCCCACCTTCGCGGGCGCCGACAGGATCCTGATCAGCCGGCCGTCGAGAAAGGAGCCGAGGCGCTCCGGGGCGTCCAGGAAGTCCAGCGCGGAGCGGCTCGGCGGCGTGTCCACCACGATCAGGTCCCACTCGCCGCGTGCGCGCAGCTGCCCGAGCTTCTCCATCGCCATGTATTCCTGCGTGCCGGCGAAGCTCGCGGACAGCGACTGATAGAAGGGGTTAGCCAGGATCTGCTCGGCCCGCTGCGGATCCGCGTGATCGAGCACGATCTCGTCGAAGGTCCGCTTCATGTCGAGCATCATCGCGTGCAGCCTGCCGCCCTTCGACCGGTCGATCCCGGCCACCTCGCGCGGAGTGTTGTCCAGCTCAGTGAGCCCGAGCGACTGCGCCAGCCGCCGCGCCGGGTCGATGGTGAGCACCACCACGTCGCGGCCACGCTCCGCCGCGCGCAACGCGAACGCCGCGGCCGTGGTCGTCTTGCCGACACCGCCGGAGCCACAGCACACCACGATCTTGGTCTCCGGCGCGTCCAGCAGCCGGTCCAGATTCAGATGCCCGGCCGTGTCCTGGGCGCCGGATCCGGTCGCACCATCCTGCACACCGGCTTCTTCCACGCCGGCTTCTTCCACGCCGGCTTGTTCCACACCGTCTCGTTCTGCACGGCCCCGTTTCACGCCATTCCCGTTCGCCCTGTCGCCGCTCACGCCGCCCCCTGCCGACGCAACTGAGCAGCCAGCAGATCGAGGCCGACCCGGTCGATGCCATCGGTCAGCAGCGGCAACTCGTACATCGGGGCCTCGGTGGCGCTCAGCTCCTCGCGCTGCCCCGCCTCCAACAGCACGCGTTGCGCGTGCTCGGTGGCCAGCTCGGACAGCGCCGTGACTACCTCCGGGTCGGCCAGGCCGACCGGAGCGAGCCCGGCCTCCAGCTCCGCGAGATCAAGGCCGCCCGGCTGCGCCGCCTTCTTCAGCCGGTCCTCGGGCAGCACCACGGGACGCGCCTGATTCACCATCACCCCGCCGGTCGGCAGTCCGGCGGCGCGCAGCTCGGCGAAGCCGTCCAGCGTCTCCTGCACGGGCATCTCCTCCAGCAGCGTGACGAAGTGCACCGCGGTCTGCGCGCTGGTGAGCACCCGCATCACCGCGTCGGCCTGATTGCGGATCGGGCCGACCCGCGCGAGCCCGGAGACCTCCGAGTTCACGTTCAGGAACCGGGTGATACGCCCAGTCGGCGGCGCGTCCA
Organism: Actinocrinis sp.; assembly: GCF_035605935.1. Taxonomy (GTDB): domain Bacteria; phylum Actinomycetota; class Actinomycetes; order Streptomycetales; family Catenulisporaceae; genus Actinocrinis. Next base: position 13,112 of record NZ_DATNGK010000298.1, read on the forward strand.
TGACCACTGCGTCGTAGTCGAAAACTCGATCCTGCGGCTGCTTAGTCCGGTCATGTCCGTGCTGCGCACCGTGCCCGTGACCGCTTTGGCCATGCCCGGCGTGCGTATGGCTGGCCCGACGCCGTACCGCCTCGCACGTCTTACCAGTCAGCAGCACGTCACGGATCCCCGGCGCGATAGTCGTCGCGAAGTCGATCGCACCGAACCGGCGCAGCGCGCGCGCCGCAGGGCCGAGCTTGTAGAACATGTCGAGGTATTCGAGCAGCGCCTGCTCGGCATCAAGGGACTGGGCCCAAACCTCGCCGCCGTCCGGCGTGACCGCGACCCGCCGCTCCTCATACGCGACCGGCTCGGCGTCGAAGAGCTGCGCGAGCCCCTGCCGCCCCTCCACCTCCACCAGCAGAACCCGTCGATCGCCCGGCCGTTTCCCGCCAGCTGCCAGAGCCAGCGCCAGGGCCGCCGCGACGGTCGTCTTGCCCGTGCCGCCCTTGCCGGTGACCACGTGCAGGCGGACGGCGGGCCAGTCCGGCTTCGCGCGGCGCGCCTCGGCTGCATTCGTCACGGGAACGAGCCTAACCTCCCGCCGCGTATAGGGGCGCTGCGCCACCTGCCTACCCGTTAGGCTCTGGCCATGGCGAAACAGTGGGAGTACGTGACCGTGCCGTTGCTGGTGCACGCGACAAAGCAGATCCTGGACAACTGGGGCCAGGACGGCTGGGAGCTGGTGCAAGTGGTCCCGGGGCCGAACCCCGAGCAACTGGTGGCGTACATGAAGCGGGAGAAGCAGTAGTGACCGCGCTCGGCGAGGCCACGGCCGCCACGCCCGAGGAGCGGCTGGCCCAGCTCGGACTGGCCGTGCCCGCGGTGGCCAAGCCGGTGGCCGCGTATGTTCCGGCCACGCGATCCGGCTCGCTGGTGTTCACCTCGGGACAGCTGCCCACGATCGACGGCAAGCTTTCGGCGACCGGCAAGGTCGGCGCGGAGGTCAGCGCCGAGGAAGCCAAGCAACTCGCCGAGCGTTGCGCCCTCAACGCGCTGGCCGCGGTCAAGTCCGAGATCGGGGAGCTGTCCCGGGTTCGCCGCGTGGTGAAGGTCGTCGGTTTCGTCGCCTCCGCGCCGGGCTTCACTGGTCAGCCCGCCGTGATCAATGGCGCGAGCGAGCTGCTGGGCAAGGTCTTCGGCGAGGCCGGCGCGCACGCGCGTTCCGCGGTCGGCGTCGCGGTGCTGCCGCTGGACGCTCCGGTGGAGGTGGAGCTGACGGTCGAGATCGACAGCTTCGAGGTCGACAGCGCTCCCGACACCCGCGCGCCGGACGGGGTGGCCTGATCCCCGGGGCCGGCAGCGGTTTGGGCCCGTCTGGTCCGGGTCAGGTCGTCTCCGGGCCGGTGACGCCGCGCGCCACGCTGGTGCTGGCCCCGAACCCCTCGCCGATGACGCTCGACGGCACCAACACCTGGGTGCTGATCGAACCGGGATCAACCGAGGCGGTCGTCGTCGACCCAGGGCCGGTACATATAAGACATATCAAATCAATTCGCGATGTCGTGCAGAAAGCTGGAGCGCGTGTCGCCTCGATCCTCCTGACGCATGGTCACCCGGATCACGCGGAAGTCGCCGGACAGCTCGGGGCGTTGACCCGCGCTCCGGTGCGTGCGCTCGACCCCCAGCGGCGGCTTGGCTCGGAAGGGCTCGACGATGGCGACGTGCTGACCGTCGGCGGCCTCGAAGTGCGCGTGATCGCGACGCCGGGCCATACCGGCGACTCGCTTTCGTTCCTCATCCCGGCCGACCACGCACTGTTGACCGGCGACACCGTCCTAGGCCGCGGTACGACGGTGGTCGCGCACCCTGACGGGCGTCTCGCGGACTACATTGACTCGCTCACGCATATCCGGCGGATGACCGAATCGGCAGCCGTCGGCGTGATCCTGCCCGGACATGGACCAGTGGTCGCCAACCCGCGCGCGGCAGTCGATTTCTACCTCACCCACCGGGCTGCACGCCTCGCCCAAGTCCAGGCAGCGCGTGATGCCGGAGACCGTACTGCGCGTCAGATCGTGCGACGCGTGTACGCCGATGTCGATCGCGGCCTGTGGCCGGCCGCTGAGCTATCCGTACTCGCGCAGCTCGAATACCTGGACGAGAAGAAGGACGCGTAACCCGAGCGGTTATCGCGCGCGCCGTGCCAAACGCACCGTGTCGAGCAGCACAACCGCACGTGCCTCGAGCTTGATCCAGCCGCGCTGCGCGAAGTCCGCCAAGGCCTTGTTGACCGTCTCCCGGGACGCGCCGACCAGCTGCGCCAATTCTTCCTGGGTGAGGTCGTGCGAGACCTTGATCCCTTCCTGATCGTCCCCGGCGGGCTGGCCGAACCGGGTCGACAGGTCGAGCAGCGCCTTGGCGACGCGGCCGGGCACGTCCGAGAACACCAGGTCCGCCAGCGTCTCGTTGGTGCGCCGCAGCCGCCGCGCCATGGCTCGCAGCAGCGCGCGGGCGACCTCGGGCCGGGTCGAGAGCCACGGCTGAAGTTCGGTGTGCCCGAGCGCGAGCAGCCGGGTGGAGGTCAGCGCGGTCGCGGTGGAGGTGCGCGGCCCTGGGTCGAACAGCGAGAGCTCGCCGAACATGTCGCCCGGCCCGAGCACCGCGGTCAGGTTCTCCCTGCCGTCCCCGGAGGACCGGCCCAGCTTGATCTTGCCCTCGACGACCACGTACAGCGCGTCACCCGGGTCGCCCTCGTGGAACAGCGCGTCGCCGCGGCTCAGCGCGATCTCCGTCATCGACTTGAGCAGCGAGTTGGACGCCTCTTCATCCAAGGCGGCGAACAACGGGCTCCGGCGCAGCACGTCCTCCACTGTCGAACCCTCCATCGGCCATTCGGCCGTTCTCCTGCGGTCCTGGTCGCCGGTCGCGCGCTTGTGACTCGACGCCGGCCCGCAATCTGTTATGCCTCTGCATCGAACAGTGTGGCCTACCACACGCTATTTCACATACTCGGGAACGCCACACCTCAATCCTGCCGAGTACCGTAACGTGCCCCGAAGCCGTCCCGACCATCTACGCTTGCCGAATGAGCATGGCCGGTGAGACGACTGAGAAGACGCCCGAGACACACGAGACCCCGTTGGCTCTCACGCGCAGGGCACGGCGGATCAACCGGGCGCTCGCCGAGATTTATCCCGATGCTCATTGCGAGCTCGACTTCGAATCGGCCTTCCAGCTCCTCTGCGCTGTCGTGCTCTCCGCGCAGACCACCGACGTGCGCGTCAACCTGACTACGCCGGCACTGTTCGCCCGTTACCCCACCGCCGATGACATGGCCGCGGCCAACCCGGCAGAGCTGGAGCAGCTGATCAAGCCGACCGGCTTCTATCGCAACAAGGCCAAGTCGCTGCTTGGGCTGGCCGTCGCCATCCGTGACCAGTTCGGTGGCGATGTACCGCACACTCTCGAACAGCTGGTCACGCTGCCTGGTGTCGGCCGCAAGACTGCGAACGTCGTGCTCGGTAACGCGTTCGGTATTCCAGGCATCACCGTGGATACGCACTTCGGCAGACTCGCCCGACGCTTCGGCTGGACTCAGGTAGAAGACCCGGTCAAGGTCGAGTTCGAGGTCGGCGCGCTGTTTCCCAGGGCGGAGTGGACGATGCTCTCGCACCGGCTGATCTTCCATGGCCGCCGGGTCTGTCACTCCCGCAAGCCGGCCTGCGGCGCCTGCCCAGTCGCCGCGCTGTGCCCGTCGCGCGGGGTGGGCGAGCAAGACCCGATCAAGGCGGAGTCGCTGCTTCTGCCTGCCTCCGCACGCGAGGCGGCGCTGATCGCCGCCGCCCGGAAGGTGGCTTCGTGAACGACGCGGGCGAGATCATGGCCGCGCCTGAAGAACTGCCGAGCTGGCTGCGCCCGCTCGCCGGAGCACTACGTGACCTGGGCACGAACTGGCTCGGCTTCCGGCCCA
>NZ_DATNGK010000299.1:0-27449 GCF_035605935.1 Actinocrinis sp.
TGGGAGGCCAACCACGTCTGGCTGATCTTCGTGATCGTCAGCGTCTTCAGCGCCTTCCCCACCGCGTTCGGGACCATTGCCACCTCGCTGGAATTGCCGCTGGGCTTAGCCCTCATCGGCATCGTGCTGCGCGGCGCGGCGTACGTGTATCGCGCCTATGGGGACGGCGCGGCGCTCCCGGACCAGTGGTGGGGCCGGATCTTCGCCGGTGCATCAGTGCTCACGCCCTTCATGTTCGGCGTCTCCGGGGCGGCATTGGCCACCGGCTCGCTCGGCCCGCACAGCATCCCGACCGAACCGTTCCGCTCGGCCTTCGCGCTGACCGCCGGGGTGCTGGCGGTGGCGGTCACCGCATTCCTTGCCGCCGTCTATCTTTGCCACAACGCCGCGCAGAGCCCTGCGACGGTGCACCTGGTACCGGTCTTCCGCGGCAAGGCTATGGGCGCCGCCGTCGCTTCCGGCGCCATAGCAATCGCGATGCTGCCGTTCCTGTACCGCGACGCCCCGATCGTCGCCGCCCGGTTCACGGATCGTTCCATCCCGTTCGCTGCGTTGTCGGCGGCCTTCGGCATCGCGAGCCTGCTGGTGTTGTGGCGGGAGCGGTACGTGGTCGCGCGGGTCACCGCCGCGCTCGCGGTCGCCACGGTGCTCGGCGGCTGGGCGGCGGCGCAGTACCCGGATCTACTGGTCAGCGCCAGCGGCGTAGACGCGTATGGCGCGGTGCAGTCGGCAGCGGCACCGCAGAGCGTGAACGCCATGCTGATTGCGATGTGCCTGGGGATGGCCGTTGTGCTGCCGTCCTTTTACCTATTGTTGAAGATATTCAGCCGACCTGCGGTCGACGAGCACTGAATGTGACCGCTGCGATCGTCTGAGCTTGTCAACTGTGCGGTCCGGGGAAAGCGAACCCGGACCGCCCGGTAAGCTCACCCGGGTGAGTGACAGGGCTGTGGTGACAGCAGCAGAGGAAACAAAGCAGGACGCGTACGCGGACTTCGACGCGAGCGCCGACCCCGGGGCCGAGGCCGGAATCGCGACAGACGCGGCGCAGTGGGCGCAGGCGGATCTCATCGCCGAGATCCGGGAGAGCTTCGCGCTCATCGAACCGTACGGGCCCGAGGCCACCGCGTGGTTCTATGAGCATTTCTTCGCGGCCAATCCCCGGTACCGCAAGTATTTCTCCGCCGACGCGGCCACCCAGCACCGGCGGTTGTTCCTGGCGGTCCAGCGGATCGTGGGCGACCTGGACAAGCTCGACGAATTCCTGCCTTATCTGCGCCGGCTCGCGTTGCGGCACCGCAAATTCGGCCTGCGCGCCGCGCACTACCAGGCTTTCGGCACCTCACTGCTGGCCACGGTCGCGCAGTACAGCGGCGACCAATGGACCGAGCGCACCAACGCCGCGTGGGACGCCGGATATGGCTTGGTGGCCACCGTGATGCTCGACGCGGTCGCCGAGGCGGACGCGCTCGGGCCCGCGTATTGGGACGCGGAAGTCGTCACGCACGAAACGCTCGCGGACGGCATCGTGCGCGTCGTGGCGCGGCCGATTGTGCACGCGCGATTCGCGGACTCGGAACACAAGGGCGCCTACCGGTATGTGGCCGGGCAGTACGCCGCCGTGGAGACCGCGGCGCTGCCCCGCGTCTGGCGTGACTTCTCGTTCGCGACCAGGCCCAGCGGCGACATGGGCGGGGATGAGGTCGAGTTCCACGTCCAGCTCGGGCGATCCCGCGGCGTGAGCGAAGTGCTGGTGAACCAGACCGCGGTGGGCGACCGGCTGCGCATCGCGGCCGCCGAGGGAGAACTCGCCTTCCCCGGCCCGGAGCGCACCTCGCGACTGCTGGCCGTCGTGCACGGCACGGGAGCAGCGCCTGTCCACGCCCTAATTCAGCACGCCATCGCCGAGGGGGATCTGCGACCGCTGACGGTCGTGCTCGCCTCCGACGAGGGCCCGCACTATCTCGCCGACGCGCTGCGCGCACTGGCCGAGGAGCACGGAGAGATGGTCGTCGAGGAGGTTGTGGGCGATCCGCTCGCGGCGGTGCACGCCCACGCGGCCGCCTCCGACGCGCACGGAGCCTGCGGCGCGGTACTGGTCGGGCCGAGCGCGCTGGTGGACGAGAGCCGCAGCGCGCTGCTGGCCGCCGGGGTCGATCCCGAGGCGGTTTCCTCGGACCTCTTCGACTGATCCCGCCGCCCTGGCCTGCCGCTGCCGGTCCGATTCGTACACTGAGTCAACCTGTCTGCTGATACGAACTCTTCGACCGGTTGACCACCCTTTCGGTGGATGTGCACCACCTGTCGGCTGCTGCCAAAGTGCACAGCGTGGTGTTACGTGCTACCGATCGGACCGGGCGGCGCCCGCATCGCGGAGCGCACGGTGCTCGAGTCGACCGCCACGGGCCGGACCCCGGCCGGTCCCGCGCGATGCGCCCGGATCGCACAGCGCTCTGCTCGCTGGCCCTGGTGCTGGTGTTCCTGCCGGTCGCCGGGGCCTGCCTGCTGCCGCTGGCGCTGGTAGCGCGGCGCACCCTTGGCGCGCCGCTGTGGCTCAGCTACAGCCTCTGGCTCGTCAGCGCCCTGTGCTACGGGCTGCGGCCGGTGCAGCTGGCGATGGCCCGGCTGCTCTGGCCGATCCGGCAACCGGTCGAGGCCGAGCGCGAGCGGCTAGAACAGATCTGGCGGCACGTCATCACCCAAGCCGGGGTACGTGGCGGCCGCCGCTTCCGCATCCGTGTCGTAGACCTGCCGGAAGCCAACGCGCATTCGGTGGGCCGCGATCTGATCTGCGTGACGACCGGAGCGCTGGACCAGCTCGGCGACCGCGAACTTGCCGGCGTGCTGGCTCACGAACTCGGCCATCACCTGCGCATGCACACCTCGGTCTCGGCCTTCCTGGTCTGGGTGCTGCTGCCGTTACAAGGCATCGCGCTGCTCGGCTCACTGCTCGCCACACCGGTCGCAGCACTCGCGAACGCTTTAGGCACAGAGCAGCACCCTATGGACGGATTCGGCGCGGACGCACGCAGCGCAGACCGATACAGCCTGCACGGACACGGTGTGCACGGACACGGTGCACACGGACACAGTGTGCGCGGACACCGAGGACGCCGCTGGATCTCCGGCTGTGCGCGCGCCGCCCTTCGCCTGGGCCATGGCATCAGGGTCGTGTTCGCCGCGCCCGGCGTCGCCGCGTTCGCCGCCAAGAACGCGGCCGGGCGCAGCGCCGAGTACCGGGTGGACGCGTTCGCGGTCGACATCGGCCTCGGTCCGGAACTGCTCAGCGCGCTGCGCTGGTTCGCCGCCAACGAATCCACGGGCTGTGGATTATTAGTGGGCGATTCTCACTATGAAAATGAATACGGACGCTCCGGTCGTGCCCGCCACGCTGCCGTCCGCATCCCGCGTCCTACGCATCCACCGCTTGACCGCCGGATGGCGCGTATCGCCGCCCGCGCTAAGCCCTATGCTCGCGGCTGTGGATGATCTGACCATCCGGCGGGCGCGGACCGCCGATGTACCCGAGATTCGCGCCCTGCTCGACGTCTACGTGACCGACCGTATTCTCCTGGACAAGCCCACCGTGACGCTATATGAGGACATTCAGGAGTTTTGGGTAGCGGAACGCGATAACGACGCTTCCGTAGTCGGCTGTGGCGCGTTGCATGTCATGTGGCGTGACTTGGCTGAAGTGCGCACCGTCGCGGTGCATCCACGCAGTCGCGGACTCGGCGTCGGTCATGCCATTGTGGAAAAACTTCTCGCCACCGCCTCCTGGCTCGGGGTGCGCCGGGTGTTCTGTCTAACCTTCGAAACCACATTTTTCGAGCGGCACGGATTCCACCAGCTTGCCGACTCCCCGATCGACCCTGACGTGACCGCGGAACTGTTGCGGTCAGCGGACGAAGGTATCGCGGAGTTCCTGGATCTGGAACGCGTCAAGCCGAACACTTTGGGCAACACCCGGATGCTGCGCGTGTTGTAGCGGACCCGCTGCCGGAACGGTTACCTGCTTTTGCGGTCGCGGAGTTGAATTCACCGCGGAAATGCGCTTGTCTAGTGTGCCAAGACAGTTGCGCGAGAAAGAGGCGGGTATGGCGCAGAAGACAGTGGTCGTCATGACGGACGATCTCAGCGGTGGCGATGCCACGCAGACGATCCATTTCAGTCTGGACAACACGGACTACGTCATCGACCTGAACGACAAGAACGCGGCGGCGCTGCGGTCCGATTTCGATAAGTACATCGAGGCCGGGCGCAAGTACCGGGCGGACGGCTCGGCGGCGCGCCCGAAGCGCGGCGCGGTGCGCGGCCCGTCCTCCGGCGTGGACACGGCGGCGGTGCGCGAGTGGGCCCGGGCCAACGGCCACGAGGTCAGCGAGCGCGGCCGGGTCTCCAAGAAGATCATCGACGCCTTCGCGGCGGCGAACAACTGACCACCGACCTAGCGGGCGCGCCGGGTGAGAGCGTATCGCGAGCAGGATTGCGCGATCGTCGCCAGCAGGGCGATCACCTCGGGGGGGACCGCCAGCGGGTCATGCAGCCAGCGGTCGGCGGTCGGAGCGGGGATTCGGTCACCGACGCCGTGCGCGCGCATCCCGAGATCGATCCCGCCCCAGTCCAGCCAGTCGAGCAGTTCCGGCAGATCGTCGCGGGCACCAGGGGCCACGAAGAAACAGCACCGGGCCGCCTCAGCCTGCGTTACCTCCGACTGAGCCGGCTTAGAAAGTGCCCGCTCGGACCGAGTCGCCTCAGGCTGGGTTACTTCACACAGCGCGACCGGCCCAGGAGCCAGCGCCGCCTGCCCGTACCCAATCAGCCGGCGCAGCGCCCGGCGGCCCGCCTCCGCCGGGACCTCCACCACATCGAACTCGGTGCCGGCGTCCAGCCACAGCCGGCCGCGCTCGTCCCGCCGAACCGGCCAGCCCCGCTGTTGGACATACCAGCGCTCCAGCTCGTCGACCTCGTCCGACGCCTCGGCAACGGCTACGTGGGCACGCCCGCTCACGGCGTCGGCCCGGCCGCCGGGAACAGGACCGGCGAATGCGGCGTTAGTCGACATGCGAGCCCTAAAGGGTTGCGGAAGCGGGGGAGTCGCGGACCGCTCATCAAGCGGTCGAGCTCGGAGGCGGCGTTGCGTGAGAAGCGGGGTGCACGAAGCAGTGCACGGCACGGCCTCTCACGTGGTTCGCTGCGCCTAACTTAGAGCATGGCGGCTCAGCTCGGGAGGGTTACCCGCCGCGCCGTTCGCTTCAGGCGTACAGCCCTGGCGCGTACGGGGCTGAAGTGCGGGAACACCTGATCAGACAGGGTGCAACGCTAAACTGACATAGTGTGCCGCCGCTCCGCGGGGCGCGCATTCCCGTAGGGTCCGTCTCCAGGCGGGACTAGCATTCGGAAGGACAGGCCGGGTGCAGTTGCAGGGATTCCCGGCACTGCCCGACCGCTCCGGGGAGCGAGAAGAAGATGTTCGAGAGGTTCACCGACCGCGCGCGGCGGGTTGTCGTCCTGGCTCAAGAAGAGGCCCGGATGCTCAACCACAACTACATTGGCACCGAGCACATCCTGCTCGGCCTGATCCACGAGGGCGAGGGTGTCGCCGCCAAGGCGCTCGAGTCGTTGGGCATCTCCCTTGAGGCGGTGCGCCAGCAAGTCGAGGAGATCATCGGCCAGGGCCAGCAGGCCCCGTCCGGGCACATCCCGTTCACTCCGCGCGCCAAGAAGGTGCTTGAGCTGTCGCTGCGCGAAGCGCTGCAGCTCGGGCACAACTACATCGGCACCGAGCACATCCTGCTCGGTCTTATCCGCGAGGGCGAGGGTGTCGCCGCCCAGGTCCTCGTCAAGCTCGGCGCGGACCTGAACCGGGTGCGCCAGCAGGTCATCCAGCTGCTGTCCGGCTACTCCCAGGGCAAGGAGGCGGCCACCGCGGGCGCCCCGGCCGAGGGCACCCCGGCCACCTCGCTGGTGCTCGACCAGTTCGGCCGCAACCTGACCCAGGCCGCCCGCGAGGGCAAGCTCGACCCGGTGATCAACCGGGAGAAGGAAATCGAGCGGGTCATGCAGGTCCTCTCCCGGCGCACCAAGAACAACCCGGTGCTGATCGGGGAGCCCGGCGTCGGCAAGACCGCCGTGGTCGAGGGCCTGGCCCAGGCGATCGTCAAGGGCGAGGTCCCCGAGACGCTCAAGGACAAGCACCTCTACACGCTCGACCTCGGCGCCCTGGTGGCCGGCTCCCGGTACCGCGGTGACTTCGAGGAGCGGCTGAAGAAGGTCCTCAAGGAGATCCGCACCCGCGGCGACATCATCCTGTTCATCGACGAGCTGCACACGCTGGTGGGCGCGGGCGCGGCCGAGGGCGCGATCGACGCGGCCTCGATCCTCAAGCCCATGCTGGCCCGCGGCGAGCTGCAGACCATCGGCGCCACCACGCTGGACGAGTACCGCAAGCACCTGGAGAAGGACGCCGCGCTCGAGCGCCGGTTCCAGCCGATCCAGGTCGCCGAGCCCTCGCTGGCGCACACCATCGAGATCCTCAAGGGCCTGCGCGACCGTTACGAGGCGCACCACCGGGTCTCCATCACCGACGGCGCGCTGGTCGCCGCCGCCACGCTGGCCGACCGGTACATCTCCGACCGCTTCCTGCCGGACAAGGCGATCGACCTGATCGACGAGGCGGGCTCCCGGATGCGCATCCGCCGGATGACCGCTCCGCCGGACCTGCGCGAGTTCGACGAGAAGATCGCCACCGTGCGCCGGGACAAGGAGTCCGCGATCGACGCGCAGGACTTCGAGAAGGCCGCGGCGCTGCGCGATCAGGAGAAGCAGCTGCTGGCCGCGAAGGCCAAGCGGGAGAAGGAGTGGAAGGCCGGCGACATGGACGTCGTGGCCGAGGTGGACGAGGAGCTGATCGCCGAGGTCCTGGCCACCGCCACCGGCATCCCCGTGTTCAAGCTGACCGAGGAGGAGACCTCCCGGCTGCTGCGCATGGAGGAGGAGCTGCACAAGCGCGTCATCGGCCAGCAGCAGGCCATCAAGGCCCTCTCCCAGTCGATCCGGCGCACCCGGGCCGGTCTGAAGGACCCCAAGCGCCCCGGCGGCTCGTTCATCTTCGCCGGCCCGTCCGGCGTCGGTAAGACCGAGCTGGCCAAGACGCTCGCGGAGTTCCTGTTCGGCGACGAGGACGCCCTGATCCAGCTGGACATGTCCGAGTTCTCCGAGAAGCACACGGTCTCCCGGCTGTTCGGCTCGCCGCCCGGATACGTGGGCTACGAAGAGGGCGGCCAGTTGACCGAGAAGGTGCGCCGCAAGCCGTTCTCCGTCGTGCTGTTCGACGAGGTGGAGAAGGCCCACCCGGACATCTTCAACTCGCTGCTGCAGATCCTGGAGGACGGCCGGCTGACCGACTCCCAGGGCCGCCTGGTGGACTTCAAGAACACCGTGATCATCATGACCACGAACCTCGGCACCCGGGACATCTCCAAGGGCTTCAACCTCGGCTTCGCGGCCGCCGGTGACGTGGCCAGCGGGTACGAGCGGATGAAGAACAAGGTCAACGACGAGCTCAAGCAGCACTTCCGGCCCGAGTTCCTCAACCGGGTGGACGACACGATCGTCTTCCCGCAGCTGACCCAGGACGACATCATCCAGATCGTGGACCTGATGATGGCCAAGGTCGACGAGCGGCTCAAGGACCGGGACATGGGCATCGAGCTGACCCGCCCGGCCAAGCTGCTGCTGGCCGACAAGGGCTACGACCCGCTGCTCGGCGCCCGGCCGCTGCGCCGCACGATCCAGCGCGAGATCGAGGACCCGCTGTCGGAGAAGATCCTCTTCAGCGAGCTGCGTCCGGGTTCGATCGTGGTGGTCGACACCGAGGGCTCCGGCGACGAGCGGAAGTTCACCTTCACCGCCTCGCCGAAGTCGAACCTGCCGGAGATCAGCAGCCCGGCGGACATCGAGGCCGCGGCCGTGGTCGCGGACGCCACCCCGACGGCGCCGGTGCAGGCTCCCGCGCAGGCGCAGGCACCGGGCGACACGACGGCCGCGTAACGGGCCGCTCGTCTGGCGACGACACAGTGCCTGGAACGTGAAGTGGGGCCTCCCGAGAGGGAGGCCCCACTTCACGTCTGCGTAGCTTTCACGGCAGCTGCCGTGCCAGAACTCGAAGTATTTGCGATCACGCTGGGAGCGCCGAGCCTTTCGCTGTCACGTGCGGCGCGTGCGGGTCAGTGTGCGTCGTGGGTGAGGACGCACGCCTCCGCCGGGCCGCGCCGCGACGAGCAGCGGCGCGTATTAACGCGGAAGGGCTAGAAACCTATCCAGCGCTTGAAGGAGCGCAACGGAGCCCGCAGCGACAGCCGGCGCCGAGTGGGCGCGGCAGGACGCGGCGTGATCTCACGCAGCAGCTGTACGGTCTGCGCCGCGCCGATTCCGAGCCGCACGGGCTCGGCGATCGGCAGGCCACGGCCCCCGCGCGCCGGATCGGCGCCCTCGGGCACGAGCACGGCGAGGTGACGGTCGAGGCGGTCCTTGACCGCGCGGCCGCCCACACTGACCGGAGGAACGTAGGCGGTGCGCCGCCTCGCTGCCTCGAACCGGTCCGTGCTGATCATCGGATGGTCCATGCCTGATACACCCACTCTGGAACGGTACCGCACCGCGAGCCGTTCGCGACACGCCCGGCCACACTGTTTCCGAAGCGTCGCGGAACCTTGCCGATTCTTTACCCAGGACTGCGACCGGGTAATATCAGGGCCGGAAGACTGCCTGGTGCGGACGGGCGATCCTGTTGTACATTCCGTGTCTGGCTCGGTGCATTCGGTGGGAGAACGCCCGAATGGTTCCCGCGGACCAGGCCGGCGCGGTGCCTCGGCCGGTCGCACCGGACCCGAGCACGAGCGATCGGGGTTCGACTGTGGTGGAAAAGGGCCTGGAAGGACACATACCGCTGTCCGCCCTCCGCCCGCTCCACCGTGCGATCAGCGGCGTGAACGCCGCGGCCGGCCTCGACGAGACGATGCAGGCTATCGCGGACGGGGTGGCGAGCTGTACCCCCTTTCGCAATGTCGCCGTGAACGTCGTCCAGGATGACGGTGACCTGCGCTGCTGCGCGACCGCCGGTCCCGCGGAGCTACGCGAAGCGCTGCTCGGCAACACCTGCCCGCGCAAGGCCATCGAGGGACTGCTTGAGGGTGCCGAGGCCTGGGGCAATCTGCGCTTCGTGCGCGAGCTGACCGATGACACCACGCCCGAGGGCATTCACACGTTTCCCGCCGGCATCGACTCGCGCCCCGATGATTCCGAGCTTTGGCAGCCGGAGTACGCGTTGCTCGTGCCGATGCGGGACGGTTCAGGCGAACTGGTCGGGATGCTCTCCGTGGATGACCCCTCGGACGGCCGTATCCCGGCGCAGTGGGTGCGCGACGTGCTGGACATGTTCGCCGAGCAGGCCGGCTTCGCGATCCTCAACGCCCGCAGGCACGAGGAGGCCGCGGCGCGGATGGCCCGGCTCGAGCAGGAGCACGAGCGGCTGCGCGAGGACATCGCCGAGCGGCATCGGCGCGAGGAGCATCTGCGGCACCAGGCCAGGCACGACGCGCTGACCGGCCTGGCGAACCCGATCGAGCTCGGCGAGCGGCTGGTGGCGCTGCTGGCCGACCAGATCCCGCTCGCCGTGATCTTCTGCGACCTCGATCGCTTCAAAGAGGTCAACGACAACCACGGGCACGGCGCCGGCGACCTGGTGTTGCGGCTGGTGGCGGAGCGGCTGCGCGCGGCGGTGCGTGGCGAGGACGTGGTGGCCCGTGTCGGCGGAGACGAGTTCGTCGTGGTCGCGGCCGGAATCGGTTACGACGAGGCGCTGGCCTTGGTCGACCGGATTGACCAGGCGTTTTCCCATCCGGTCATGGTCGCGGGCGAGCGGATGCTGGTGCGCGCCTCGCTGGGCCTCGCCTATGAGCCGGCCCGCCCGGAGAACGTGCTCGCCCCCGAGGAGCGGGCCCAGGAGCTACTGGGTTCGGCCGACCGGGAGATGTACGCGCGCAAGCGCTCACGGGCCTCGTTCACGCGGCTGACAGCGCGAGCGCTGGCGCGTAGGGCGTCTGTAGCCGGATGACCGGCCCGGTGCCGATCCGCGCATAGCCGCGGCCCTGCGGCATCAGCTCCGCGCCGCCGAGTTCAAGGGTGCCGCCGAACAGCAGCGTCGAGGTCGCCGGGTCCACCTTGCCGAGTGCGATGCGTGAGGTGAGCTGATTACGCAGCGCCGGGCGCAACGCCGCGATCTGGTCGACGCGGGCGGTGACCACCAGCGTGGTGCGGGCGAACCGGGCCTTGCGAGCCAGCACGGCGAGCGTGTCCTGCGGGTCGGGACGACCGAGCCGCCCGGCGGCCGCGCACAACTCGGGCAGGTCGTCCACGAACAGCCACAGCGGTGGCTCGGCAGCAGGTCCGCGCCGCGCGCCGGGTGCGGATCCGCGGCCGGGTTCAACCCCGCCGGCTGAGCCTGCTTCGTTCCCTGACTCCCCGGCGCTCGTTGACTGAGATTCGCCGTCTGGCGTAGCAACTGACTCGGCGTCAGCCGCGCTTCCTGCGCCGCGGGCTTGCTCGGCCCGCCGATCGATCTCCAGGCCGAACCAGTCCAGCAGGTCGAGCGAGTCGGCCGGCTCCTCGGTGATGCGAAGCACGTTCGGCCGCCCGGCCAGCGCGCCGTACTCGGCCGTCTGGTCGGTGTCGATCACCGCGATCCGGTGGCCGCGCGCCAGCGCCTGGCCGAGCAGTGAGCGCACCGCGGTGGACTTACCGGTGCCGGGGCCTCCAGTCAGCAGCAGGTGCGGGTTCGCGCTCGGCGTGCCAAGCCGCCAGATCACCGGCGCCAACTGGGCGACCTTGAAGCCCGGCGGCACCTCCTCGCGCGCGGCGGCCTGCGGCGTCAGGGTGTCTTCACCGGCCTCGGGGTCGGCTACCAGCATCGGGATCAGCCGGCCGGCCGAGCCCGGATCGGTCACCCCGAGCACGAACTCGATGTCCGCGACCGGCCACGGCTGCGCCCCGATGCCTTCTGGCAGTGGCGGCAGGATCCGCACGTCGAGGTGGTTGCCCTCCTCGTCCCAGGCATACAGGTACTCGTTGGCGTGCCCGATCTTGCCTTCCAGCGCCCGCTCGACCTTCGCCCGGCTGTCCGCCTCGCCATCCCGGAAGTACTCCGAGTAGTCCATGCGCAGCCGGATCAGCCGGTCCCGCTCGTCGAACTCCCAGGCAGTGAAGGCGTCCCGGTACCCGCCGCCCGGCTTGAAGTGCTGGTCCGGATCGTCGCCGTTCTGCAGATAGGGCACCAGGCCGTTGTAAATCGCCTGGAGCCTGCTGATGTGGCCGGGCGACTCCGGGTCCGCGCCCTTGCGCGAGGTGTCCCGGCCGAGCCAGGCCGCCGCGCCGATGAAGCCCAGGATCAGCAGCAGCGGCCCGAACTTGAGCAGCCCGATCCCAATCAGGCAGGCCAGGCTGATCACCGTCTGCAGCCGGCGCTTCTCCTTCGGCGCGTCCTTCCACCACGCGCCGATCTGCGCTGCGCCCCGCCGGGTACCGCGCAGTAGCACGATCAGCGGATAGCAGACGTCCAGGACCCGCGACCAGCCCTCATGCGCCATCCCGCGTCCTCTGGTGATGTGCGGGTGGTGCAGGACCGAGTCGTTCAACCAGACGACGGGCGCGGACTCGGCGAGCATCCGGCCGAGCCGGGTCCACATCGAGTCCGCGGTGCGGGCGGCTTGTGTCATTTCAACAGCCCCGTCATGGCGCTTGCCCCGGCCGCCGCTAGAAGTGCAGTCCGCTGATGAACCCCGCGACCGAGTCGGCGCTGTTCTTGATCGAGCTGGCGATCGAGGTCGAGGCCAGGTAGAAGCCGAAGAGCATGCACACGATCATGTGTGACACCTTCAGGCCGTCCTTACGGAACAGGATGAAGGTGATGATCCCGAGCAGCAGTACACCGGAGACCGAGAGAACCATCGTCGCTCCCTACGTTGTCGGTTGGAACCGCCGGACCGAACTGGTGAGCGCGCCACCGGCCGGGTCCCGGGGGACCGCGGCCAGTTGAAAATGGTTGGCACGTTCATCCGGATTCTCTCAACCGGACTACATTCCTAAAACCGACAAATGGGTGCGATGGCCTTTTACTCATCCATTTGGGTGGAAAGTCGACAAAGCTACGCCTGCTAAAGGGTGACCGCCGGAGCGTAGGCCGTCACTCCCATGCCGTGCACCCAACGTCCACGACGCATTACCGCGACCACGCGCAGATCCTCGTCAAGCACGACAAGGTCGGCGTACTTTCCGGCCTCAAGGCTGCCGACCCGGTCGTCGATGCCGAGGGCGCGCGCGGGCGTGAGAGCGGCGGAGATGGCGGCCTGCTCGATCGGGATGCCAACGCTCAGCACGGTGTTGCGCAGCGCGTTGTCCATGGTGAGTGTGGAGCCGGCGAGCGTGTCCGTGCCGGCCACGCGCACCGCGCCGTCGCTCACCTCGACGGTGAGCGGCCCGAGCGGGTACCTGCCGTCAGCGGATCCGGCCGCCTCCATGGCATCGGTGATCAGCGCGACGCGACGCGCCCCGGCCGCGGCGAAGACCAGGCTGACCACGGAGGGGTGTACGTGCATGCCGTCGTTGACGACCTCGACGAACACTTCCTCCTGCTCCAGCGCCGCGGTCACCGGTCCGGGTTCGCGGTGGTGCACCGGCCGCATCGCGTTGAAGACGTGCGTCGCCACCCGGGCGCCGTGCGCGATGGCGTGGTTGGCCTCCGCGTAAGTCGCGTCGGTGTGCCCTAGTGCGGCGATCACGCCGCAGTCAGCCAGCAAGCCGGTCGCCTCGAGTCCGTGTTCGAGCTCCGGGGCCAGGGTCACCATCTTCACGCTGCCGCGCCCGGCCTTCACCAGGCGCTGGACCACTTCCGGCTCCGGATCGCGCAGCAGGTTCGGGTCGTGCGCTCCGCAGCGGGAGCGGGCGATGAACGGCCCCTCCAGGTGGATGCCGGCCAGCACGTCGTCCTCGACCAACTCGGCCAGCTCCGCGACGTACCGCTCGAGATCGGACAGCGCCCCGGTGACCGTCGAAGCCATGATCGTGGTGGTGCCGTGGCTCAGGTGGAAGGCGACCGCGTTGCGTGCCTCCTCGATCCGGCCGGAGGAGAAGGCGCCCCCGCCTCCGCCGTGCACGTGCATGTCCACGAATCCCGGCACGACGTAGTGGCCGGACAGGTCATGCTGGGTGCCGTCGGGTCCCGGCGGCGGCAGCTGCGCGGGTCCGCCGAGTGCGGATATGCGCTCGCCTTCGGTGCACAGCCAGCCGTTCTCGACGACACCGTCGGGCAAGACGAGGCGGGCGTGGCGCAGTACTGGCATCGGGGCTACCTTGCGTCGAGGTGGACCGGGTGGGCCGCGAGCACCGTTCCGGTCCGGATTGGTATAGACCTTAGCGGCAATACCTTACGCCACGGGGCTCCGACCGGGCCAGAGGCCTTTGCCGCCCGGGTTTACGGCGGATCCCGGGACTCGGCGCCCGCTCCATCCCGCTCCTGCCTGCCACGGCCCTCACTCGTTCGGCGCAGCTCGACTTGTCAGCGGTGGCGCTTACGATGTGCAAGAGGGCAGGGGGCGTGCACCGCAGCTGAGGAGTAATCAGATGACGACGCG
The DNA here is from genome assembly GCF_035605935.1 of Actinocrinis sp. Lineage (GTDB taxonomy): Bacteria > Actinomycetota > Actinomycetes > Streptomycetales > Catenulisporaceae > Actinocrinis. The sequence goes on from NZ_DATNGK010000299.1 coordinate 13,689, forward strand.
AACGCTGCGCGAACGTGTGTCCGACGCCGTGTCGGGTGATGTGGGCTCAGAGCAGCCGGAGCCGCCGGAAACGTTCATTCCGAACCAGTCTGAGGCCACGTCAGAGCGGGAGTTTCCGGAGCAGCGGCAGCAACCCGCCGAGCCCGGCGCTGTGACCGAGGTCACTGACGCGCCGCCAGAATCGGCCGCGGCCGGTGTCGCCGTGGACGCGGCGGATACGGCGGCGCAGCCCCAAGTCCGGCCGCTCTCCGAGCGCGACCGCGCGGTGCTGATCTTCGAGAAGCAGTACTGGAAATACACCGGGGCCAAGGAGCAGGCGATCCGGGACCGCTTCGAGATGTCCGCGACCCGCTACTACCAGGTGCTCAACGCGCTGCTTGATCGCCCGGAGGCGCAGGAGTTCGAGCCGATGCTGGTCAAGCGGCTGCGCCGGCAGCGGGCGGCCCGCCAGCGGGCCCGTTCCGCCCGCGCGCTGCGGTAGTACTTTCCGCTCGTTGCGGCCGGCTGGCCGGCTGCTGCCCGAGCAGGCCGCGGGTCAGGCGCTCGCTATGGCTGGCGCAGGCACCGCCTGCGCCTGGCGGGCGCGGTGGTGCCGCCGGCAAAGCACCGTGTACGCCACCTCTTCATCGGGCGTGACGTCGCCGACCACGACCTGCTCGCCCTCCACGACCATCTCGCCGCCGACCGTCCGTGCGTTGTGGGTCGCCCGAGCACCGCACCAGCACAGCGTTTCCACCTGCATGACGCGGATCTCGTCGGCCAGCTCGATGAGTCGTTGCGAGCCGGGGAAAAGCCGGGTGCGGAAGTCGGTGGCGATGCCGAAGGCGAAGACGTCGACGCCGAGCTCGTCCACGATCGCGGCCAGCTGCTCGACCTGATCCTCGGTCAGGAACTGGGCCTCGTCGCAGATCACGTAATCGATCTCCGGATCGGCGGCCAGCGCCGCCTCGCTATACGCGTACAGGTTTGTGTCATGGGCGGCCTCGACCGCCGCTGTGGACAAGCCGAGCCGGCTGGAAAGCACCCCCTGACCTGCGCGGTCATTGCGGGTGAAGACCAGGCCGCGGCGGCCGCGCGCGGAACGGTTGTGGTCCATTTGCAGCGCCAGCGTCGACTTGCCGCAGTCCATCGTTCCGGAGAAGAAGATCAGTTCGGCCATGGACGTGCGGCATCCGTTCGACGCGGGGACAGGGCGGTAAGGGCAGCGGCCGACCAGTATTCCAATGAACGCTGTCCTACGCGTCGATGGCCGTGTGGAAAGCGTGGCTAGCCCAAAACCCGGCTACCGGCCCTCTACCGTCCGCGACAGATCGTCGAGTTGGCGGGCGAACCAGCGCTGCGGCGGGAGCGCCGCCCCAGCCGCGGCCAGCCGCTCACAACGCCTGCGCCGCTCGTCCCGGTCCATCGAGAGCGCCGCGTGCAGCGCCTCCGCGGTGCCGATCACGTCGTACGGGTTCACCACCAGCGCGTCCTCGGCCAGTTCGGCGAACGCGCCGGCCTCGCGCGACAGCACCAGCCCGCATGCGCCGCCGGTGGCCGCGGCGACGATCGGGATCTCCTTCGCCACCAGGTTCATCCCGTCGCGGATCGGGTTGACCACGGCCACGTCCGCCAGCCGGTACGCCGCGAGCGAGCGCGCGAAGTCGTCCTCGACGTGCAGGATCAGCGGTTCCCAGTCTGGCGTGCCGAACTCGTCCTCGATCCGCTTCGCGGTACGCAGCACCGCCGCGGTGTACTCGCGGTACTCCGGCAGGTCGTGTCGGCTCGGATAGGCGAACGCGACGTGCACGACCCGGCCCCGCCACTCGGGATGACGGCGCAACAGATCCGCGTATGCCTCAAGCCCGCGCACTATGTTCTTCGACAGCTCGGTGCGGTCGACCCGCACGATGACCTGCCGATCGCCGATCGATTCCCGCAGCACGGCCAGCCGACCGGCCACGTCCGCGCGGCTCGCCCGCTCGACGATGAACTCCGCGTCCACGCCGAGGCTGTACACACCGATCCGAGTCGGGGAGTCCTGGCGCGGCGAGGTCACCGTCATCCGCGCGAGATCGGTTTGCGCGCCGAACCGTGCGCAGCAGTCCATGAACGCCAGGGCCCAACGCTCCGTCAGGAACCCGAGCTGATCCGCGCCGAGCATGCCTTCGAGCACCGCGGTCGCTATCTGGTCCGGCAGGATCCGGAAGTAGTCCGGCGGCGCCCACGGCGTGTGCGAGAAGTGTCCGATATACAGATCCGGCCGCAGGTCGCGCAGCATCTTGGGGACCAGCGCGAGGTGGTAGTCCTGTACCAGCACGCGCGCCTGCGGGGCCGCTTCCTGCGCCAGCGCCTCGGCGAACGCCCGGTTGTAGGCGACGTAGGACTCCCACTCGCGCTCGAAGCCTTCGTCGAAGCTCGGGTTGATCGGCGTCGCGTAAAGCATGTGGTGAACGAACCACAGCGTCGAGTTGGCGACCGCGTTGTATGCCCGATGCAGCGTGCCGGGATCTATGTCGAGCATCCGCACCGGCGAGGCCGAGTCGATCAGGCCGATCCGGTCCAGCCGCCCGCCGGGTGAGCGGCGCACGGCCGCGCGGTCGCCCTCCGAGAGCGCCGCGCACACCCACACCTGATCCGCCTCGCCGTCCGCGGCGACCGAGGAGAGGCCGGAGACCAGCCCGCCGCCGCCGCGTTTCGCGCTCAGCTCGCCGTTCTCGGCGAGCGAGAAGGAGACCGGTCCGCGGTTCGACGCGACCAGAACGCTGGCCTTGCCGGGCGCGGAGACGTCCGGCTCTCGGGGCTTTCCGGTGCCGTCGTCGCCGGGGGCGCTGTCAGTGCTGCCAGATCCGAACACGTGTCCGTCGTTTCCAGGCCCGGCCCGGATTAATCACCATCCGGGCGAACTCGTCTCGATTACCGGTCCTCGGGCGCTGCCTGGCCGGTCCACGCGAGCGCCGCAGTCTTCAGTGGCGGCCGCTCGGGCACGGCGGTTTCCCGCGTCGTCGGAGCGAAGCCGCCGGGCGCCCTGACGAACTGGGTGAGCTTCGTCGAGACCGGCTCGGGGCCGCCCAGCCGGGACTGCGCGACCTGCATGATCTCGGCCGCCATCCGGCCGAGGGCCTGCTCGTTCTGGTGCCGGTGATGACGTACCCCCGCGTCCACCTGCGCAAGCGCGTCCAAGCCGTGCGCCGCGTATGTATCGACAAGAAGGGCGAACTCCACGCCGTACCCGCAGGGGAACGGCAGCGACTCAAGCAACTCCCGGCGACCTGCGTACTCGCCGCCGAGCGGTTGCACGAATCCGGCAAGCTCCGGCCAGTACAGGTTGAGCAGCGGCCGCGCCACCAGCTCGGTCACCCGGCCGCCACCCGCCGGGTGCACCGTCGCGCCGTCCGCGAGCGGCCGCTCATAAGCCGCCTTGACCAGCAGGATCCGCGGATCGGCCAGCAGCGGCCCGAGCACGCCGCGTACCACTGCCGAGGAGAACTGCTCCAAATCGGCGTCCACGAAGCAGATCAGGTCGCCGGTGGTCGCGGCCAGCGACCGCCACAGCACCTCGCCCTTGCCGGGCAGCGGCGGCGTGCACGTCAGCACGTCCTCGCGATGCACGACCCGGGCGCCGGCCGCATCGGCCACGGCGGCGGTGCGGTCGGTCGAGCCGGAGTCGATCACCACGACCTCGTCCACCAGCCCGCAGCGGCCGAGGTCGGCGACGATCGCCGCGACGATCGGCCCGATGGTGTCCTGCTCGTTGAGCGCGGGAAGCACCACGCTGACCGTCGCGCCGCTACGCGCCTTCAGCCCGAGCAGGCTCGCCAGCGGCCAGTCGGACTCGTGTGAGGTGCGCCGGGAAAGCCACTCGCGAGCCGGATCGAGGTCGTCCACCGTGTCCGCCACACTCCATCTGCTCGTTGTCTCGGTTGACCCGCTGTGTCGTCTTCAGCAACTGTGACAGTCTGTCGGACGATATGCCCAACAGGTGAAACGGAGGTGGTGGAATCGCGGCCGTCCGGTAGAGTGCAAGGCGATCCATAAGGGTCATACGGATGCGGTACCCCGTACCGCAGATAACTTCATATGCATTGCTCATCCAGAGGAGCTGAGGGAACGGCCCTGCGAAGCTCCGGCAACCACCCGGGTGACTTCGCGACGCGAGGCCCGCCCGGACGTAGGTGCCAAGTCCGGCCCGTCGAAATCCGACGGGGAAGATGAGGAGAGAGGCCTCGCCATGACTATCACACCCACGCTCCCCGCCCGCACTGCGTCCGCCGCGTTCGGTCGCGCGGTCGCGCTCTCTTGCCGCGAGTGCGGCGAACGGGTCGAGCTCGGCCCCCGGTACGTGTGTGAATCCTGTTTCGGCCCGCTTGAGGTCGCATACGACTTCGGGACCGTGACCCGCGCCGACATCGAACGCGGACCCAACTCGATCTGGCGCTACGCGCCGCTGCTGCCGGTGTCGCCCGACGTCGCTTCCCACCCGAACCTCAACCCCGGCGGCACTCGCCTGGTGAACGCCCGGAACCTGGCCCGCGAGCTGGGCATTCGCTCGCTGTACGTGAAGGACGACTCCGGCAATCCGACGCACTCCTTCAAGGACCGCGTCGTCGCGATCGCGCTCGAGGCCGCCCGTTCCTTCGGTTTCACGACCCTCTCCTGCTCGTCCACCGGCAACCTGGCTGGAGCCGTCGGCGCGGCCGCCGCGCGCGCGGGCCTGGACTCCTGCGTCTTCATCCCGGCCGGCCTCGAGACCGGCAAGATCGTCATGGCCGCGATCTACGGCGGCCGGCTGGTCGCCATCGACGGAACCTACGACGAGGTCAACCGGTTCTGCTCGGAACTGATCGGGGACGAGGCCGGCGAGGGCTGGGGCTTCGTCAACGTCAATCTGCGGCCCTACTACGCCGAGGGCTCCAAGACGCTCTCCTACGAGATCGCCGAGCAGCTCGGCTGGAAGCTGCCCGAGCAGATCGTCATCCCGATCGCCTCCGGCTCCCAGCTCACCAAGATCGACAAGGGTTTCAAGGAGCTGATCGCGCTCGGCCTCGTCGAGGACCGGCCGTACCGAGTCTTCGGCGCGCAGGCGGCCGGCTGCTCCCCGATCTCGGCCGCTTACAAGGCGGGGCACGACGTGGTGCGGCCGGTGCGCCCCGACACCATCGCCAAGTCGCTGGCGATCGGCAACCCGGCGGACGGCCCGTACGTGCTGGACATCGCCCGGCGCACCGGCGGCGCGATCGAGGACGTGGATGACGCGCAGATCGTCTCGGCGATCAAGCTGCTCGCCCGCACCGAGGGCATCTTCACCGAGACCGCGGGTGGGGTTACCGTCGGCGTGCTGCGTAAGCTCGTGGAGAACGGCGTGCTCGACCCCGACGCGCAGACCGTCGTGATCAACTCCGGCGACGGGCTCAAGACCCTCGACGCGGTCGCCGACACCGGCGTCACCGCGACGATCAAGCCCTCGCTGGCCGCCTTCCGCGACGCCGGTCTGTAGCGGCGGCGACGGCCGCCCGCCGCATACGTGTTCGACCAGCAGCCCAAGCGACCCAGCCTCCGGGCGACCAAGCTGTCCGCAAAACCGCTTCCGCAACACCGCCTCAGCGCACCGAGAAGGAGCCAGCCGCCATGGCCGTCACCGTCCGCATCCCGACCATCCTGCGCAGCTACACCGGCGGCGCGGCCGAGGTGGCCGCCGAGGGCGCGAACCTCGCCGAGGTCATCGACGCGTTGGAGAATTCGTACCCGGGCATTCGGGCCCGCGTGCTCGACGACGCCGGCAAGCTGCGCCGTTTCGTGAACGTGTACGTGAACGACGACGATGTCCGCTTCGCCGAGGGCCTGGCGACCGAGACCAAGGACGGCGCCGCGATCTCGATCATCCCGGCGGTCGCGGGCGGCTCTCGCTGACCGACCCCGGTCCCGTTCCGGCGCCGCGCGACTGTTAGGCTGACATCGTTGTCGAAGCGTTGCCTCATTCACTCGCGCGGTGCCCGGGAAAGCCGTCTTCCGGCTCAGATATGACGCTCAGTCAGGCCTTGCGCTCCTTACGTAAGCGTCCACGGGCTGAGATGATCAGTAACCGTCCGATTACGGTTTCATGATCGGCCGCCCGCTTCGCCGGGTTTCGCCATGGTTTGTCATGGCGCGAAAACGCAGTAGTGCTGCGAGTTATCGTCCCAATGACCTGTTGCGTCCGGGGCGGTTGAGGATACTCTCACGCCGGTCGCACAGTTCAGCGAGGCCGCGTTCGTTGGTGGCGGAAACGCCGCCGCCGGCGCGGTGCGAGTAGAACACAGCAGTCATCACCGGCCCTGGCTCGGTTCGCGAGACGGAGGGGCGGGGGGACGAACGACCCGAATCCCGCGCCCGCGGGATAGATGGAGAGGGCCGGCAGCAAGGAGTAGGGAATGGCTCAAGGCACCGTCAAGTGGTTCAACGCGGAGAAGGGCTACGGCTTCATCGCGGTCGACGGTGGCGCGGACGTGTTCGTCCACTACAGCGCGATCCAGATGGATGGGTACCGGAGTCTGGAAGAAGGACAGCGGGTCGAGTTCGAGATCTCGCAGGGCCAGAAGGGCCCGCAGGCCGACATGGTCCGTGCGCTGTAGTCAACTAAAGCCTGTACTTACAGGCGTAGCGCTACACACAAATCCGGCAGGTACCGGTCCTCGTGATCGGCACCTGCCGGATTCGTTTGCGCGCTCCTCCCGGAAGGGCCGGGCCTTGGCCGATCGGCTTGCACTCAACAGCCTCGAGTGCTAATCATGGGAGCTGGCACTCTCTAGACCAGAGTGCTACCGATAGCTTCCACTGGTGAGGTGCGCCTACCGCACCGGCCGTCGCGGGCGCCCGTGGGGCACGTGATACGTCCCTTCTGTGGGAGGACAGTACCTATGGCTAAGATCATCGCGTTCGATGAAGAGGCCCGTCGCGGCCTCGAGCGCGGTATGAACCAGCTCGCGGACGCCGTGAAGGTGACACTCGGCCCGCGCGGTCGCAATGTCGTGCTGGAGAAGAAGTGGGGCGCCCCCACGATCACCAACGACGGTGTTTCCATCGCCAAGGAGATCGAGCTCGACGACCCGTACGAGAAGATCGGCGCGGAGCTCGTCAAGGAAGTCGCCAAGAAGACCGACGACGTAGCCGGCGACGGCACCACCACCGCGACCGTGCTGGCTCAGGCGCTGGTGCGCGAGGGTCTGCGTAACGTGGCCGCCGGCGCCAACCCGATCGCGCTCAAGCGCGGCATCGAGGCAGCCGTCGAGCGGATCAGCGAGGAGCTCTCCTCGCTGGCCAAGGACGTGGAGACCCGCGAGCAGATCGCCTCCACCGCCTCCATCTCCGCGGCTGACACCGCGATCGGCGAGCTGATCGCCGAGGCGATGGACAAGGCCGGCAAGGAAGGCGTCATCACCGTCGAGGAGAGCAACACCTTCGGCCTCGAGCTCGAGCTCACCGAGGGCATGCGCTTCGACAAGGGCTACATCAACTTCTACTTCGCCACCGACCCGGAGCGGCAGGAGGCGGTGCTCGAAGAGCCCTACATCCTGATCGCCAACCAGAAGATCGGCAACGTCAAGGACCTGCTGCCGATCCTGGAGAAGGTCATGCAGTCCGGCAAGCCGCTGCTGATCATCGCCGAGGACGTCGAGGGCGAGGCGCTGGCGACCCTGGTGGTCAACAAGATCCGCGGCACCTTCAAGTCCGTCGCGGTCAAGGCCCCGGGCTTCGGCGACCGGCGCAAGGCCATGCTCGGCGACATCGCCATCCTCACCGGCGGCCAGGTCGTCACCGAGGAGGTCGGCCTCAAGCTCGACTCGATCGGCCTGGACCTGCTCGGCCGCGCCCGCAAGATCGTGGTCACCAAGGACGAGACCACCATCGTGGACGGCGCCGGCGACGCGGACGCGATCGAGGGCCGCAAGGCGCAGATCCGCGGCGAGATCGAGAAGTCGGACTCCGACTACGACCGCGAGAAGCTGCAGGAGCGCCTGGCCAAGCTGGCTGGCGGCGTGGCCGTCATCAAGGCCGGCGCGGCGACCGAGGTCGAGCTCAAGGAGCGCAAGCACCGCATCGAGGACGCGGTGCGCAACGCCAAGGCCGCCGTGGAAGAGGGCATCGTCGCCGGTGGCGGCGTGGCTCTGCTGCAGGCCGCGACCAAGGCCTTCGAGAAGCTTGACCTGGCCGGCGACGAGGCGGTCGGCGCGAACATCGTGCGCATCGCCGTCGAGGCCCCGCTCAAGCAGATCGCGATCAACGCCGGCCTCGAGGGCGGCGTCGTGGTCGAGAAGGTGCGCAACCTGGAGCCCGGCTTCGGCCTGGACGCCGCGACCGGCGAGTACGTCGACCTGATCAAGGCCGGCATCATCGACCCGGCCAAGGTCACCCGGTCCGCGCTGCAGAACGCCGCGTCCATCGCGGCGCTGTTCCTGACCACCGAGGCCGTCATCGCCGACAAGCCGGAGAAGACCGCCGCGCCGGCTGGCGGCGGCATGCCCGGCGGGGACATGGACTTCTAAGTCCGGTCAACCGTTCGAACACGAACGCCCTCGTGCTCCGCAAGGAGCGCGGGGGCGTTTTCGGTTCTGGTCCGGTGCGCGTCCGATCAGGAGAGAAAGGTCAGCGCAGCGCGGCGCGGGCGAGTTCCTGACACTCCGCCAGCGTGTGCGCGGCCAGCGCGGCCCGCACCTCGGCGATCGCGGACGGCGCCATCGACAAAGAGGTCACGCCGAGCCCGACGAGAACTGGTGCCAGCCGCGGATCGGCAGCCGCCTCTCCGCAGACCCCGACTGGCTTACCGCACGCTGCGCCTGCCTGACCGGTCAGTTCGATAAGGCGAAGAACCGCGGGATGCCACGGATCCTGCAACGCACCGAGCGAGCCGAGCATGCGGTCCGCGGCCAGCGCGTATTGCGTCAAGTCATTCGTGCCCAGCGATACGAAGTCGACCGCTGAGAGCAGCGGTTCGGCGCGCAGCGCTGCCGACGGCACCTCGATCATCGCGCCGACTGTGCGCAGGCCGTGCTCGCGTGCCCGTTCCGCGAACCAGGCCGCGTCGCCCTCATCGGCAATCATCGGCGCCATCACCCACAGCTCGGCCGCTGAGCCTTCTGCTGCCTTAGCCAGTGCGGCGAGCTGCGTATCGAGCAACGCCTGGTATTCGCCCCGGAACGCACGCAGCCCACGCACACCGAGCGCCGGGTTCGGCTCGACACCCAGTGGGAGGAAAGGCAGCGGCTTATCAGCTCCCGCATCGAGGGTGCGCGCGACAACGCGGCAGCCGGGAAAGCCGTCAAGCACCGCGCGATACGCCTCGATCTGCGTTTCCAGAGAAGGCGGCGTCGCAGACCCCAGATACAGGAACTCCGTGCGGAACAATCCGACGCCTTCGGCCCCCGCCGCGACCGCATCGGCCACGTCTCCGGGTCCGCCGACGTTCGCCAAAAGGCAGATTGACACGCCGTCAGCTGTCCGGCCGGGACCGGTGGTCTGTACTGCATGCGCTCGGGCTTCGGCCTGCTCGGACGCTGCGGCGAGCAGTTCCGGTGCCGGATTCGGCGTGACAGTACCGGCGGCGCTATCCACCAGCACCGGTGTTCCGTCGGCCAAGTCGAGCGCCCCGGAAACGCCGACCACGGCCGGGATGCCGCGCGCCCGAGCCAGGATCGCGGTGTGGCTCGTCGGGCCGCCCTCCTGAGTGACCAGAGCCAGCACCCGCGTCAGGTCCAGCAGCGCTGTGTCCGCCGGTGCCAAGTCGAGCGCGACGAGCACGAAGGGCTCGGGAAGCTCCGGTAGGCCCGGCATCGGGACGCCGGTCGCCGCCGCTATCGCGCGGGCGGCCAGATCATCCAGGTCGCCAACTCGGTCGGCGAGGTAGCCTCCGGCCGCTGCGAGCAGATCCCGGTACTGGGCGAAGGTCTCGAAAATGGCTCGCTCGGCGGTCAATCCCGCGGCGGTGCGTTCGCCGATCCCGTCCAGCAGCGACGGGTCCTCGGCCATGAGCACCTGGGCTTCCAGGATCTCGGCAGCGTCAGTGCTGCCCAACTCATCGCGGGCCACGTTTGCGCGCCGGGTCAGCTCCCGCGCGACCTCATGCAGCGCCGCTTCGGCCCGGGCCGTCTCGTGGGCCGCGTCGCCGGCCGGCCGGACTATGGCGGATGGTTCGGGCGGCCGCGCGGCCATGCACGCCACCGGCCCGGCGGCCGAGGCGGTGCCGACTCCAAGACCGCGCAGCGGTTCTGTATTGGCCGCCATCGTCCGCTTTGACCCTCTACCTTCTGGCTCTAGCCTTCGAGATCGTCGCTGAGCAGTGCCTCAAGCTCGTCCAGCGTCGCTTCCGCGCCGGCGCCGTCGGCGGTAATCGTGACCTGGTCGCCGCAGCGCACGTCCAGACCGAGTACGGCCAGGATCGAGCGGGCGCTGACCGGGTCCTTGCCCTCTTTGGCGATGGTCACCGCGACCGGGGCGGCGCTGGCGGCCTTCACGAACACCGCCGCCGGGCGGGCGTGCAGACCCACGCGGGACGCCACGGTGACGATTCGCTCTGCCATGTGGGCTCCTCGGCTTCCTATTCGACTGAGAACAGGGGCGATGCTACGCGCAGTCGGCCAACCTTAGAGAACTCCGCGCTGAACGATGCCCGTCCGCGTCAGCGTTGTTCGTGCCAGCCTCCGCACCAGCAGCGCGCGTCTCACCAGCGCCCGTATCACCGCTCTTCGCATCACACAGCCCACTCAAACAGCGTGCGCCCGGGTTCGATCGGGCCGACCGCGACCGCGCCGACCGCCGCGACCTCGGCGTCCAGGGCGATCACCGGGCAGACCGGGGAGAGCCCGCGAGCCTCGATCTCGGCCGGGTTCCAGCGGACCACCGGCGTGCCCGCGGCGACCTGCGTACCCTCGATCGCCAGTAGCTCGAAACCGGCGCCGTCCAGGTTCACCGTGTCGATCCCCAGGTGCACGAGCACGCCGCGGCCGCCCTGCCCGGCGACCACGAAGGCGTGCGGCTTGAGCTTGACCAGGGTCCCGGCAATCGGCGAGACGACGGTCAGCGGCGCGCGTTCGGGGTCGACCGCGGCGCCGGGACCGACCATCGCCTGCGCGAAGACGGGGTCAGGCACGTCGCGCAGTTCGATCGCGGTCCCCGCCAGCGGGGCCCCGACGAGCAGGACTGTAGTGGTGTCCATCCCAGTGCGGTCTGTGGTCCGGATCTAGAGCAGGTCCTCGATGTCCATACAGAGGGTGTCCGCCTCCGGTCCGACCACCACCTGTACGACGGTGCCCGCCTTCATCACGCCGTGCGCCCCGGCCGCCTTAAGCGCCGAATCGCTCACCTTCGAACCGTCCCGGACCACGGTGCGCAGCCTGGTGATGCACGGTTCGATCTCCACGATGTTGTCGGCGCCGCCGAGCCCGGCGATGATCGCCTCTGCCTTGTCCATCGTTCGCTCCACTACAGGTCGGTTACGCGCGCTGAGCCGGGATGTACGTTCGGTGTCCGGGACCTTGACAGGTACTGGTCCTCGGTGGTCTAGTCCGGTCCAGACACTAGCGTGACGCGGTTCACAGCAACAGAGCCACCACCCCCGACTCCGACACAGTGCCCGATTTTTTAAGGAACAGGCCGACCGATGGAGATCAGCCCCCGCAGCCCGGTGCCCAAGCACCAACAGCTGCGCGAGATCCTGATCAACCTCATCGACACCGAGCTGGAACCGGACACCCCGATCCCTTCCGAACGCGACCTCGGTGAGCGATACGGGCTGTCCCGGATGACGGTCCGTCAGGCGATCAACCAGTTGGTGGCCGACGGGCGGCTGTACCGGGTGCGGGGCCGCGGCACGTTCGTGGCGCAACCCAAGATGGATCTGCAGATCAGGCTGGCGTCCTTCACCGAGGACATGACCCGCCGGGGGATGATCCCGGCCTCGCGCACGCTCGGTTTCGAGCGGATCGAGGCGACCCCCGTGCTGGCCCGCCAGCTGGAGCTCAACCCGGGGGAGCCGGTGGTGCGGCTCGCCAGGCTCCGTTACGCCGACTCGATCCCGATGGCGGTGGAACGCACCCACCTGCCGGAGAACAGGGTGCCCGGCCTGCTCAGCCGTGGCACTCCGCACTCGCTCTACCAAGTCCTCGCCGACGAGTACGGCCTCAAGCTCACCTGGGGCGAACAAGTCATCGAGGCAGGCAACCCCGACCCGGAAGACGCCGCGCTGCTGGAGATTCCGGCCGGCGGCGTCGTGCTCCGGATGTCCCGGCGCAGCTACGCCGGCGATGTACTCATCGAGTACGCCGTCTCCGCGTATCGCGCCGACCGGTATCAGCTATGGGTACCGCTCGAAAGGCCCGCACAGCCGATCACCAATCCCCGCGCGGCGCGTCCGGCCGGCGACGTCGGCGCAACGACGCGCGGATAGACCCTCGGAGGACCCTCCATGACCGCGGCCACAGCCGACGGGCTGCCACCCCAAGCACCTACGAGTAATGCGATCCTAGCCACCCTCCAGCGCATCGGCCGCTCGCTGATGCTGCCGATCGCCGTCATGCCCGCCGCCGGATTGCTCATCCGGCTCGGCTCCGACGACGTGCTCGGCGCGCGCACACCCGGCGACCCCACCGAGCACGGCCTGTATCTGGCCACGGCCACCGGCTGGCACTGGCTCATCTACGTCGAGCAGGTCTTCGCCGCGGCGGGCAACGGCATCTTCAACTTCCTGCCGCTGCTGTTCGCCATCGGCGTCGCGATCGGCTTCGCCCGGCGCGCGGACGGCTCCACCGCGCTTGCCGCAGCCGTCGGCTACCTCGTCTACAACGAGGTGACCGCCGCGGTCTTCGCCATGCCGGTCAACTCCGGGCATCAGTGGATCACCAACTGGTACGGCACGGACGCGACCAGCGGGAAGCCCAAGTTCACCGACGTGATCGGCAAGAACCCGACCTACGTACTCGGCGGCATCCTGGTCGGCATCCTGGCCGCACTGCTTTACCAGCGCTACTACCGGATCAAGCTGCCTCCGTACCTGGCGTTCTTCGGCGGCCGCCGCTTCGTGCCGATCGTGACCGCCTTCGCGTCGGTGATCCTCGGGGTGGTGATGGGCCTGATCTGGCAGTGGCCGGCCGCGGTGATCAACTGGCTGGGCAAGGAGGCCGCGAACAACGGCACCGCCGGAGCCGGCATTTTCGGGCTGATCAACCGGCTGCTGCTGCCGTTCGGTCTGCACCACATCCCGAACAACCTGGTGTGGACCTCCGCGGTCGGCGGCCACTGCATCCAGAACGGCACGCAGTATGCGGGCGACCTGGTCTGCTTCTTCCACGGCAGCCACACCGCGGGCATGTTCATGACCGGCTTCTTCCCGATCATGATGTTCGCGCTGCCCGCGGCCGCGTACGCGATGACCCGAGCCGCCCGCCCGGAGAAGCGCAAGCTGGTCGGCGGCATCATGCTCTCCGCCGCGCTCTGCTCGTTCCTGACCGGCGTGACCGAGCCGATCGAGTTCGCGTTCCTGTTCGCCGCGCCGCTGCTGTTCGGCGTGCACGCGATCCTCACCGGCGTATCCCTCGCGCTCTGCCAGGCGCTCGGCATCCATGACGGCTTCTCGTTCTCGGCCGGACTGTTCGACTACGTGTTCAACTACAACATCGCGACCAAGCCGCTGCTGCTGATCCCGATCGGGCTGGCCTTCGCGCTGGTGTACTACTTCCTGTTCACCTTCGCGATCAACAAGTTCAACATTCAGACCCCCGGACGAGAACCTGACGCGGACGAGGATGTCGGCAA
>NZ_DATNGK010000300.1:0-9513 GCF_035605935.1 Actinocrinis sp.
ACTGCCGCCGCTAGCCGCACCCGCCTGAAAGGTAGTTCCACTCGGCCAATCGCTACCGATGACGACCGTCACCTGCTTTGAGCCCCCGGATTCGTGCATTGCCGCCCTCGGGATTCCGAGCGCTGCGGCGACCACCGCGGCCGAGTCCGCCCGGTTCGCCGGGTAGTAAAGCGCGGTTGTGCCGGTCGGATCCGCGTTGCCTGTGGTCAGCAGCGAGCCGCTGAACCCGCCGCCGACCAGCGCGGTCCGGATCGCGGCAGCGCGGCCTCTGATACTGCTGCCGTTGTTGATCAGTACACGTACTGCCGCCTTGTTGACCGGCGAAGTAGCAGAACTCTGCGATCCGCCGCCCGCAGCGCTGGACGAGGACGCTGACGACCCGGTCGCTCCCGGTGCGGAGGCCGACGAACCGCCGGTGGCCGTTGCGCGCGTGTAGGCGGTGTCCGCCTTGATCGCCGCGAACATCTGGTCGGCTTCTGGCTGCTGGAATTGCAGTTGGCTCAGCCGCCAGGCCGCATTCGGGCCCGAATAGTCCACCGTCGGCACGGACAGCATGGTGACCCGGCTCGTCGGTACCTTCCCGATCTCCTGCGCCAGGCTCAGCAGGTCCGTCACGCTGCTCAGTTGCGAGTCCACAGTCAGCGCCTTTGTCGCCGCGTCCGCGACCGAGTAGAGCGTCATGACATGCGTGAGCGAGGCGTTGTCCTTGAGCTTGCGCAGCAGCGCCGCCATGAACACATGCTGCGCTTGCTCGCGATAGACCTCGTTGATGAACGCGTGCCGGGTGCGCAGCCAGGCGAGCGCCTGCGTGCCCTGAATGACCGTGGTGCCCTTTGGCAGCTTCAGAAGTGTGTACTTGTCCTGGAGGTTGTTCGTGACGCACACCGGCACGCCGCCCAGGGCGTTCGACATGGTCACGATCCCGGCCATGTCGATCTCGATGAAATGGTCGATGGTCAGACCGGTCAGGTCGTGTACGGCCTCGACGGAGCATGACGGACCGTGCGCGAGCGAGGCGTTGATCAGGTCCACCGGATCCTGCGCGCAAGCCGGCAGGTTCACGATCGAGTCGCGCGGGATCGACATGACCGTCATGTTCGAGCGATCGGCGGCCAGGTGCAGCACCATCATCGTGTCAGCAGTCGGTGCGGTGTCGATGCACGCGCCGCCGAGGTGGCAATCCGCTGCGTTGATCCGCCCCGCGTTGCCGAGCAGCAGGATGTTCATCGCGGTCTGACCAAATCGGTTCGACACCTCAGGAGCCTGCGTCACGTCCTTGGGCAGCAGCGGCGCGCTCTTGAGATTCTGATTGAAGTGCACGTACACGTACGCGGCCGTTCCGCCGGTCGCGAGCACGACCACGGCCATCGACAGCCCGATCCATTTGAGCGGCTTGCGTTTGCGCTTGACCGGACTCCCGTCTGACCGGCGTAGCCCCGGTTCCTGTCCTCGGCTCTGCCCTCGTCCCGGTTCCTGCTGCCACTGCCCCTGCCCCTGACTCTGCTCGCGCCCCCGCCGCCTTCGCCCGCCCATCGTTACCGCCCCTCTCCGGATCTGTGTTGCGCCGTGATCCTTTAGCGGCAAAGACGCGCAGCTGAGCGGTGAGGGTCGCGTGTTTTGTGCATCAATGTGTCACGGCGCGGTAACCGCTTGGCACGGCGCGACGACGGCCACGGCCACGGCCGCGCCAACCGGCCAACAAAGCCTCAACTGAACATTAAGTGATACTGGTGGATTCAGACCGACGCCCCGCCACCTGCGGCTGACCTGTCGACATCGTTGTCTGGTCTAGTCCGATTGGACTAGACCTATCTTGACAAGCGTGATCCGGGTCGGTAGACCGTTGATGTTGCACTCTGCGGTGGACGGCGCATCCATCGAACCGAGCCGACCGTCCCGTGTGGTCGGTGGCCGTTCACCGATTGGAGCGACCGACTATGGCGTCGAGACCTCGCCGCACCCCACCCCACACGCTTCGCATTCCGCGTGTGCCGCGCGGCTGATGCGCGCTCCCCAAACTCGCTGAGCGAGCGCGGCCACGCCAAGCTGCCGCACCTGCCGCCTCGAACTGCCGCGTACTCCCACTCGTGCGCAAACCCACCCCAAGCTCGGTCGGATCCGGCGCCCGCACTGCGCCGAATCCGACCGTCCGGCGCACTCCCATCCCACCTCCCACCCTTACTGGAGCCAGGAGAAATGCGTAGACCAAGACGCGCCGTACTCGCGGCGGCGACCACCGCGGCCGCCGTCACGATCGGCACGAGCATCGCGCTGCTCGGGGCGACCAACGCCCAGGCCGCGCCCACCAACACCACCGGAGCCGCGGCGACCTCCGGCGGCCTGAAGATCGCCTACTTCGACCAGTGGTCGATCTACCAGAACGCCTTCTACCCCAAGAACCTCGACACCCAGGGCCTCGCCGGGAAACTCAACTACCTGATCTACGACTTCGAGAACATCGACCCGACGAACCTCACCTGCCTTGAGACCACGAAGGCCACCGACCCGGACCCAGCCGGCGAGAACGACCCGAACGCCGGTGACGGCGGCGGCGACTCCTTCGCGGACTACCAGAAGTCCTACGGCTCGGACATCAGCGTGGATGGCACCGCCGACGCCTTCGGCATGCCGATCGTCGGCAACTTCCACCAGTTGCAGGAGCTGGAGAAGAAGTACCCGAACCTCAAGGTAGAGGTCTCCCTCGGCGGCTGGACCTACTCGAAGTACTTCTCCGACGTCGCGGCCACCGCCGCCTCCCGGCAGAAATTCGTCTCGTCCTGCATCGACATGTTCATCAAGGGCAACATCCCGTCGCAGGGCGGCTACGGCGGTCCGGGCACCGCGGCCGGTATCTTCTCAGGCTTCGATATCGACTGGGAGTACCCCGGCGGCGGTGGCCACCTCGGCAACCACTCCAGCGCCGCGGACAAGCAGAACTACACGCTGCTGATGCAGGAGTTCCGCAACGAACTCAATGCCCTGACCTCCACCACCGGCAAGCAGTACACCCTGTCGGCCGCGCTGCCGTCCGGTCAGGACAAGATCAAGGACATCGAGACCAACAACATCGGTCAGTACCTGACCTTTGGCGACGCGATGACGTACGACATGCACGGCGGTTGGGAGGCCACCGGCCCGACCAACCACCAGGCGCCGATCTACGACAACCCGAACGACCCGATGACCCCGGTCGCTCCGGGAACCGCGAAGTACACGGTCGACGAGGCGGTCAAGGCGTACACGGTCGGCGACCCGCAGTACGGAATTCCAGGTGGCTTCCCAGCCGGCAAACTGACCGTCGGCGTGCCGTTCTATTACCGCGGCTGGACCGGCGTTCCGGCCGGTAGCAACCACGGCCTCTTCCAAACGGCCACCGGCCCGGCCGCCGGTGCGACGCTTTCCGGCAACGTGCCGGGCGTGCAGATGTACAAGGAGCTCACCAGTATCGTCGGCAACCCGGCGGATACCTACTGGGACTCGGCGGCGCAGGCGGCGTACTTCTACGACGGCAACAACTTCTGGTCCGGCGAGGACGCCCAGTCGATCCAGGCGCTGAGCGACTACATGCACTGCAACGGCCTCGGCGGCGCGATGATGTTCTCGCTCTACGACCTGGACCCGGCCTCGACCCTGTTCAACGACACGGTCACGGACGTCAACGGCTCGGCCGCGCAGTGCCCGGCCGCGCCGCCCTCGCAGAGCGCGAGCGCCAGTCCGAGCGCTACCGGCGGCGGTTCGCCCAGCCCGAGCACCTCGCCCTCGCCCTCGGCCTCCCCGACCGGCGGCACCGGCTCCTGCTCGGCCGCGGCGTGGAACTCCGCCACCGCGTACACCGGCGGCGCGATCGTGTCGTACAACGGGCATACCTGGACCGCGAAGTGGTGGACGCAGGGCGATATCCCCGGCAACAACTCGCAGAACGTCTGGACGGACGACGGCGCGTGTAGCGCAGGCGGCAACCCGAGCCCGTCCGCGTCCTCCACCGGGGGCGGCACCTGTTCCGCTCCGGCCTGGGTATCCACCACCGCGTACACCGGCGGCGCTGTGGTCAGCTACAACGGTCACAAGTGGACCGCCAAGTGGTGGACCCAGGGCGATATCCCCGGCAACAACGGACAGAACGTCTGGACCGATAACGGAGCCTGCTAAGTCAGGGAACTGACCTGAAAATCCAGCTAGATCAGTGTGTTGAGTGAAAGTGGTGGGTGGCCCGGATCGGGCCACCCACCGCCCTTTGCCGACTCTTGACACGCCGCCGAGCGTGGTGCATCGTCTCCGGCCAGACACCTCGAATCCCCCGGCTTCGGACCCATGCCACAGCCGGGAGCAGGATGTTAGCGCTAACAACGGCGCGGCCAGGCTCGATGGAGAGCAGGGAGAGCACGTGAGTAGGTTCCCGACGATCACGGCGCGCGGACGCCTCGCGCGACCGGCAAGGACCCCGCTGCGCAGCAGCCGACTGCCGAAGATCCGACTTGCGAAGACCCCAATTACCAGGACCCCAATTACCAGGACCCAGCAGTTCAGGGCGCGCTGTGGCCGGGCGTTGCTCTCGGCCGCCGCGATATCCGCGCTGGTTTTCGGAGCGCTGGTCGGCGCCGCAACCACCTCGCAGGCCGCCACCTCGCTGCCGTGTGACATCTACGCCGCCGCCGGCACGCCCTGCGTCGCCGCGCACAGCACCGTCCGCGCACTGTTCGCCTCGTACAACGGATCGCTCTACCAGGTGAAGCGCGCGTCCGACGGCGCCACCACCGACATCGGCCTGTTGTCCGCCGGTGGATACGCCAACGCCGCCGCGCAGGATTCCTTCTGCGCCAACACCCGCTGCACGATCACCGAGATCTACGACCAGACCTCGCGCCACAACAACCTGACGATCGAGGGCGCAGGCGGCAACGGCGCCGCCGACGTGGGCGCACCCGCCGACGCGCTTCCGGTCAGTCTCGGCGGACACACCGTGTACGGCGTCGAGATCTCCGCCGGCATGGGCTACCGCAACGACGCCACCTCGGGCGTCGCGGTCAACGGCCAGGCCGAGGGCATGTACATGGTCACCTCCGGCACGCACGTCAACGGCGGCTGCTGCTTCGACTACGGAAACGCGGAGACCAACAACCGCGACACCGGCAACGGCCACATGGACGCGATCAACTTCTCCACCGAGTGCTGGTTCACCTGCAGCGGCTCGGGCCCATGGGTGCAGGCGGACATGGAGAACGGCCTGTTCCAGTCGAACACCGGCGGCGGCACCAACACCGGCACCGGACCGCTCTCCTTCGTCACGGCCCTGATCAAGAACAACGGCCAGAACTTCATGGCGATCAAGCAGGGCAACGCGCAGAGCGGCAGCTTGACGACGACCTACTCCGGCGGCGAGCCGACGGTCAACGGCGGCGGCTACTCGCCGATGCACCAAGAGGGCGCGATCGTCCTCGGCACCGGCGGCGACAACAGCAACACCTCGATCGGCTCGTTCTTCGAAGGCGTCATGACCGCGGGTCTGCCCAGCGATGCGGCGGACAACTCGGTGCAGGCGAACATCGTGGCGACCGGATACGGCGGCGCGGACGGCGTCGCAGGGGGCTCACTCACCCCGGGATCGTCGATCTCGCTGCGCGCCACCACCGCCTGCTGCACCGGCGATTACCTGCGGCACTTCAACAACGCCGCGCAGATCTCGGCGATCACCTCGAGCAGTTCGGCGCTGGACAAGGCGGACGCGACCTGGATCGTGCGCCGCGGCCTCGCGAACAACTCCTGCGTATCGTTCGAGTCGTCCAACTACCCCGGCGACTACCTCAGGCACTTCAACTTCGTGCTTTACCGCCAGCCGGACGACGGCTCGACCCAGTTCGCTCAGGACGCGACGTTCTGCGCGGTGGCCGGTAAGAACGGGCAGGGCAACTCGTTCCAGTCGGTGAACTACCCGAGTAAGTACATCCGGCACTACAACTTCAACGTCTATGTAGCCAGCGATGGCGGCTCGAATGCCTGGGACACCGCGAATTCGTGGACTGACGACGTGAGTTGGATCGTCTCTCAGCCCTGGGCGTAGCGGATACCAGCGAACGACGAGGACTTCGGCCGGTTGACAGCGGCGCGCTCAACCGGCTGGAGATAAACGCGGGGCCGTCCCTGGCGCAGCTCAGGGACGGCCCCGCGGCCTGTGCGGCGTCAGCTCAGCCGACGCTGCACGCAGTGCCGTTGAGCGTGAAGCCGGTGGGCGCCGCGGCATTGCCGGTGTGGTTGGCCTGGAAGCCGAAGCTCGTGTTGCCTCCAGCCGGGATGGCGGCGTTGTAGCTCACGTTCGTCGCGGTGACCGATCCGCTGGCCGGACTGATCGTCGCGTTCCAAGCCGAGACGACCGTCTGGCCCGAGGGCAGGGTGAACCCGAGCCGCCAGCCGTTGATCGCGCTGGTGCTGTTGTTGGTGATGGTGATGTTCTCGGTCAGGCCGGTGTTCCACGCGCTCACCGAGTCGCTGACGTGGCAGGCCCCTGACCCGCCGCCGCTGCTCTGCGAGGGTGAGGGCGAAGGCGAGGGCGAGTTCGACGGCGAGTTCGACGGAGTCGGGGAAGCCGGCGGGCTCGACGGCGGAGGCGGCGTGCTGCCGTCGAGGCCGAAGAAGTGGATCGCGATGGCGGCCATGCCGGACAACGGCAGCTGGTGTCCGACCCCTGCGATGCTGTACGCGTCGACAGCGGGGTCGGTCGCGCTGCCATAGGTGGTGTGCGTCCAGGAGCCGTTGACCGTGCCGGTCGAACTCGGCGTCTGACTCACTCCGAGCACGTTAGTCCACTGCTTGATTTCCTCGCCGAAGTTGTTGTAGTTCAGCGTGGTGTCCGCGGTGCCGTGCCAAAGCTGCACGCGCGGCCGCGGGCCGCTGTAGCCGGGGTCGGCGCCGCGCACGTAGTCGCCCCACGCCTGCGGCGTGTTGCTGACCTGGCCGTTGGCGCACGCGGAGTTCCAGCCGTCGACCGTGCCGGTGTAGAAGCAGTGGAACGGGACGCCCATGAACGCCGCGCCCGCTTTGAACACGTCCGGGTAGTCGCCGAGCATGACGTCGGTCAGCATCGCGCCGGACGACGCGCCGGTGAAGTACACACGGGACGAGTCGCCGTTGTTGTGCTGCTCGACGTACTGGACCATCGAGACGATGTCGGCCGGGTCGCTGTTGCCGTTGTGGGTGAGCGCCCCGTTCGAGGAAACGTCCCAGCACTGGCCGCTGCGGTTCGCGTCGGGGTAGATGATGATGAAGCCGTAGCGGTCGGCCAGCGAGGCGAACTCGGTGCCGGAGTAGAAGCCGGGTCCGGTACCGGTGCAGTAGTGCGCGGCGACCAGGATCGCCGGGTGCGCCGGGACGTTGTTGGGCACGTACAGGTACATCTTGCTGTTGCCGGGGTTCGATCCGAAGTTCGTGATCTGGACCAGCGAGGCGGCGTGCGCGGACGGGGCGAGCGCGATCAGCAGGCCGAAAGCCGCGGACACGGCCGCGGACAGTACGGCAGCCAGTGCTCTGGTTCTCTTCTTCACGGGCGCTCTCCTCCCTCGAGGAGTCTTGGTCGAGACGACGCTGTCTGGACGGCGGACCGGGCGGGCGCTGCGCAAGGGTCCGAAATATTTCGATCCAAGCCCGGTACCGTGGGTGCGAGTGACGGTAAGTCTGCGGGGACTGCTTCGTCAAGACGCAGGTCATAGATCTAGAAATGTTCCGGGTAATCGCCGGAAAATTTCATAGCCCACTGACCTGGTTCGTGCCCGCGAAGCCACATCACGGCTCCGACTCGGCCGTATACTGCGGCGGTGACCGCACCCCGACGCGACGGCGGCCCGGGCGGGCAACGCCGCCGCGAGGTGACCGTCGCCAGCATCGCCCGGCTCGCCGGCGTGTCCGCGCCGACGGTCTCGCGGGTGCTCAACGGGAAGTCCGGCGTCGCGCTGGACACCCGGCAGCGGGTCGAGGCGGTCATCCGCGAACACGGCTACCGCCGTCCGGACGCCGACGCCCCCGCGGCCATCATCGAACTCGTATTCCACGCCCTGGAAAGCCTGTGGGCGCTGGAGATCATCCGCGGCGTGGAGCGGGTCGCCCGCCAGAACGACCTCGCCGTGGTGCTCACCGAGATGGAAGGCCGGCTCACGCCGGGCCACGCCTGGACCGAGCAGGTGCTTGCCCGCCGCCCGACCGGCGTCATCGCGGTGTTCTCCGAGCTGACCGTGGCGCAGCAGTCGCAGCTGGCCAGCCGCGGCATTCCGCTGGTGGTGCTGGATCCCACCGGTGAGCCGATGCACGAGACCCCGTCGATCGGCGCGACCAACTGGAGCGGCGGGCTGGCCGCGACCCGGCACCTGCTCGAACTAGGTCACCGGCGGATCGCGATGCTCAGCGGTCCGGTGGAGTGGCCCTGCTGCCGGGCCAGGCTCGACGGCTACCGGTCCGCGATGGAGATGGCCGGGGCCGAGGTCGACCCGCAGCTGGTGCGTATCTCAACCCTCTACGTCGAAGGCGGCCTGCGCGACGGCGCCGCGCTGCTGAAGCTGCCCGATCCGCCGACCGCGATCTTCGCGGCGAACGATCTCCAGGCACACGGGGTCTACGAGGCGGCGCGGCAAGCAGGCGTGCGCGTTCCGCAGGACCTGAGTGTCATCGGATTCGACGATCTGCCGTTCACCCAGTGGGCCGGTCCGCCGATGACCACGGTGCGCCAGCCGCTGGTGGAAATGGGCGCGGCGGCCGCCGAGATGGTGGTGCAGATCGCGACCGGCGAACAGCCGCGCTACACCCGCGTGGAACTGGCTACCGAGCTTGTGGTGCGGCAGAGTACCGCGCCGCCGCGGCGCACACGTGTCAGCACCTAACGGGTGAATGTGCTGCATATCCACTCCTCCAGAGGGCACTCGGCAGTCCCAGTCGCACCGGAAGGGAGACGCCGATGGACGCGATCGTGCTGCTCAAGAACGATCACAAGACCGTGGAGAAGCTCTTCAAGCAGTTCGAGAAGCTGGCGAAGCAGGGCAGCCCCGACCCCAAGGCCAAGGCCGACCTGGTCGCCGAGATGATCCAGGAGTTGACGACACACACCTACATCGAGGAGTCGGTCTTCTATCCGGCGGCCAAGGCGGCCGGCCCGAAGGACGAGGTGCTGGAGAGCGTCGAGGAGCACCACATGGTGGTCTGGCTGCTTTCCGAGCTCGGCGGGCTCGACCCGGCTGACGAGAGCTACGACGCGAAGGTCCGCGTGCTCATGGAGAACGTGCGCCACCACGTCAAGGAGGAAGAGGAGGAGCTGTTCCCCGACGTGCGCAAGGCGGTGGGCCGCAAGCTGCTGCAGGACCTCGGCGAGCAGATGGAAGCCGCGAAGAAGGAAGCGCCGAGTGACCCGCTGAAGGTCAGCAGCGCCCGGGCCGGAGCCTGACCCAGCACTCGAAGCGCTAGACGATGCGCGTCCGGTTCATGGTCATCCAGATCGTGAACCGGACGCGTGTCGCTTCGTTTCAGTGCCCGCGCTAG
>NZ_DATNGK010000301.1:0-6081 GCF_035605935.1 Actinocrinis sp.
CTCGAACAGCCTGGCCCCGGCGGCGCCGAGCGGACCGGACATGCCGCGCAGGCGCCGCAGGCACTTGCCGACGTCCGACGCAGTGGCATCGGAGATGTAATACGGCGCGGGCTTGACGTGCAGCTCCACGCTTGTGGCCAGGGCGGTACCGGATTGAAAGTCAGCGCCGGACGGCGAATCAGCGGAAAGCAGTTCGTCAGCGAGCAGCAGGTCCGAGATCAGCTCGCGGCCCGCGTTGTCGCAGATGATCGCGACCGCACTAGCACCGGCACCGGCACCGGCACCGGCACCGGAGCCGATAGCGCTGGATGCAGAGCCCGCAGAGCCAACCGAACGAGCCTTCGCCGCCGCGCCGAGCAGGCGCTCACGGATCAACTCGCTGTCGTCGGCGAGCGGCGGGTTCACGGCGGTGTACCCCTCGACCACCTCGGTCACCTGAAACACCAGGTCCGCGCGGTTTCCGAGCACGGCAGCCTCGGTCAGCGCGGCGAACCGGAGCGCCGGCGGGCGTCCTTCGAGCGCGCCGTACCAGGAGAAGGCCGCTTCGAGCGCCGGATCGGAGAGCTCCGCGTCCTTCATCGGCTCGTAGGGATCGACGCCTGACCACGCCGAACCGGCCGGCGCGAAGTACCCGGTCGCGTCGAGGATGCGACGGAAGAAGTAGCTCTCAGCCCACAGAAACGGCGCGTCCATCCACGGCTTGCCATAGTGCCCGCGGTCCCATTCCCCGAGCCACCGCGACGCGTCCGGCGCGCTGTCCGGCAGCGGATTCATGGCGCCGGTCCGCGACTCGTCCAGCAGCGCCCGCAAGGCGCGGACCTGCTCGGGACCATACGGCAGCGCCGCGATCAGACTTTCGATCAGGATCGGGTGCCGGCGGTGGAAGATGTCCCACGGGAAGGAGCCCTCCGGCGTGATGAAGATCGGCGGCGGCAGCTCGTGCGACATGCTTGGCATCTTATTGGGATCTCTCGAACCTCGCCCTGCTCATGCCCGTGGGGCGCACCCTATCGGAGTGCGCCCCACGGAAGGAACGGTTATCTCTTCAGTTGTGGCTCGGCTCGATCCGGCTCGCCTCGCCTCAGCTCACGACGAGTACGTGGTCGTACACACCGTCCCGTTGAGGCTGATCGCCGCGGGTGACGGATATGCGCCGGACTCGTTGCCGACGAAGCCGATGCTGGCCGAATTGCCGCCGTTCGGCGCCAGGTTCGCGTTCCAGTCGACGTTCGTGGCGTGCACGAACTGGCCGGTGCTGGTCCAGTTCGCGTTCCAGCCGCTGTTGAAGGACTCGGTGGTGGCCGGGAAGGAGAACGTCAGCGTCCAGCCGTTGATCGCGCTCGGACCGGTGTTCGTGACCGAGAGCGTGGCGACGTATCCGCTGCCCCACGAATTGGTGATCTCGTAGTCGACCGCGCAGGTGCTGTTGGTCGGCGTGCTCGTCGTGAACGTCACCGGATCAGAGGCCCGCGAGAGGTAGCCCTTCTGATCGGTCGCCAGCACGTTGATCGTGTAGCCGGTACCGGGCACCAGGTTGTACAACGTCGCAGAGGTCGAGGTCGACTCGGCAAGCACGTTGGTGACGGTCCCGACTTGCTGGATCACCTCATAGCGGTCCACGTGGCCGCCGGTGGACGGGGCCCAGCTGATCGTCGCCTGCGAACCGGTGATGTTCGACGCGGTCGGCGCGCTCGGCGCGGTCAGGGCACTGACTCCGCTACCAGAGGGCGTGAGCACGACGGTCTCGATGGAGTACGGCGCGATCGTCTGGCTGCTGCTCGTGCCCTGCGCCGCGCTGGTGATCGAGCTGGCCTCGTCGCCGTACGTGTACACGGTCGGCGTCGCGGTGCTTGGCACGTAACCGGTGTAGTGCAGATTGATCGGGTAGGAGTTGTTCACGTCCTTGTTCACGATCTGCACGGCCAGGTTGCCGTTCGCTTGCCGCACCGCGTGCGCGCTGACGAGCGGCTGATCCGTCGCGGCCTTGACCATCTGGTCGCCAGGCCGGCCGAGTTTGCTCAGCATGCTGATCGCGAAGTACGGCGGGAACGGCGTGTTGAGCGCGGGCTCACAGGTCGTTCCGACACAGGTACCGCTGGAGAGCACTCCCCAGTCGTTGAAGTCGGTCGCGCCGTCCGGGGCGGTGCTGATCGTGCCGGGGCCGTTGTGCGTGTCCCACCAGTCGACGTTGAACACGCCGTCTTCGAGCGCTGTCATGTACGCGTCCGCGGCGAACAGCGCGTCCGGCTGGGTCGTGGTGTCGACCGCCGAGTTCATCTCGGTCAGCGCGACGCCGATGTTCGGCGCGTTAGATCCGGCGTACTTGTTGATCTCGCTGTGCAACTGGTCCAGTTCACCGGTGAGTTGCTGCGGTTCGGACAGGGCCGTCGGCGCGTCCTTGCCGCTCGGGTACCAGTGCACGATCGCGAAATCGATGGCTGATCCGGCGATCTGGAGCACGGTGCGGTTCCAGTCGGCGCTGTCACCGGTAGCCACCGCGCCATCCGGCCAGTTGCCCGGCGTGGTCAACACCGCGCCGATCTTGATCGTGGGGTCGACCGCCTTCATCGCCGAGGCGTACTGCAGCACGTTGTTCGCGTACGTCGTCGGGCTCTTACTCGCGTGGTTGTCGGTCTCCCAGTCGGAGCCGTAGTAGCCGTTGCCGTAGAGCTCGTTGCCGATCTCCCAGTACTTGGCGCCGTATCCCTTGGTCACGTTGGCGTACTGGACCCAGCCAGCCGCCTCTGCTGGCGTGCCGGAGCCGTAGTTCGCGATCAGGATCGGCTGGGCGCCGATCTTCTTCACGGTGCCCATGAAGGAGTCGAAGTCGGTGCCGGGCGCGACGTAGCCGCCGGGCGCGGTGTTGTCCTGCCAGTGATAAATGTCGCCGTACGAGCCGCCCGGGTATCGCAGCATGCCGACACCCGCCTGACCGAGCAGGTCCTGCACGGCCGGGACGTTCATCTGGCTGTCCCACACCGCGCTGTTGAGCCCGTAACCGGTCGCTGGGATGGTGCCCAGCCCCTCCGTCGCGTTCACCGTGACGTTCACCGCAGCGCCGGTGCCGGACCCGGTGGCGGCGACCGCGGCCGTTCCCGGTGCCAGCGCCCCGGCGAGCAGCAGCGCGGCTCCCCCCGCGACCCGCCGTAACCGGCGCGGCCGCCTCGATTCCGAAATCACGCGCGACTCCTCCCGCAACGTTAGAACACAGTTTTCGATGATGGTCGCGCCGCCGCGCCGAGAGCGTCAATGTCCTGTGAAACTTACACGAGGTCGCCGCGTCGAACTTCGTCGAACACCCAGGTCACGGCGCACAAGGGTGACAGAGATCGTATACGCGCCTTTCCGTTCCCTTGGATGGCGGGCGGCTCCTTCGTAGCGTCAGTGCGCTGGCCATCGGGTCAGGTTGAGGCACCTAGGAGCGGTCGATGCACACAACGATGAGGCCCGCCGCGGTGGCGGGCGTGCTGCGGCGGCGCCCAGCGGCGCTGTCCGCGGTGGCCGTGGGCGCGGTGCTGGCCGCGCTCTCGGCGCTGCTGCTCGCCTTCGGTCCACTGGCCCGGCCGGCCGGCGCGGCGGGCACGGTCGGCGCGGGGTACTGGCACACCTCGGGCAGCCAGATCCTCGACTCGAACGGCAACGCGGTCCGGATCGCCGGAATCAACTGGTACGGCTTCGAGACCCCGGACGAGATCGCGCACGGCTTGTGGGCGCAGGACTACCACGCCGTGATCGATGACATCAAGCGGCTGGGATACAACACGATCCGCATCCCGATCTCGAACCAGGCGGTCGAGACGCCGGTGATCCCGCAGAACTTCAGCCAGTACAACACCGGCCCGATCAACACCGATCTGGTGGGTCTCAACGACCTGCAGATCCTGGACAAGATCGTCGGCTACGCCGGGCAGGACGGGCTGAAGGTCATCATCGACAATCACCGCTCCGAGGCCGGCGAGACCGCGGAGTCCAACGGACTGTGGTACACGAGCGCGTATCCGAACTCTGCTTGGATCAACGACTGGGTGACGCTGGCGAAACGGTACGCGGGCAACACCACGGTCATCGGCTTCGACCTGCGTAATGAGCCACACACGCCCACCGGCGTCGCGTATGCGAATGCTGCGACGTGGGGCACCGGCGATCCGAACACCGACATCCGCCTCGCCTATCAGAACGCCGGCAACGCGATCCTGGGCGCGGACCCGAACGCGCTGATCTTCTGCGAGGGCATCAGCAATTACCCGAACGCCAGCGCCAGCGGCGGCTTCGACACGACGTGGTGGGGCGGCAACCTGGAGGGCGTGGCCAAGTTCCCGGTCGTGCTCAACTCCCCCGGTCACGTGGTCTACTCGGCGCACGACTACGGACCGACCCTGTTCCAGCAGGCCTGGTTCAACTCCTCCACCACCTCGGCGAGCCTGGATGCGGTCTGGAACCAGTACTGGGGCTACATCCCGCAGCAGAACATCGCCCCGCTATGGGTCGGCGAGTTCGGCACGGGCAACGGCGCGACCGACGTGTCCGATTCGACGCCCGGCTCGCAGGGCCAGTGGTTCTCGTCGCTGGTCTCGTATATCGGCTCGAACAAGCTGAGCTGGACCTACTGGGCGCTCAACGGGGAGGACTCCTTCGCGCTGCTGGACGGCAGCTATGACGCGACTCCGGTGAGCGCGGCCAAGCAGTCACTGCTGGCCGGGATCCAGTTCCCGCTCTCCGGCGGGGGCGGCAGCGGCAGCCCGAGTGCCTCGGCCTCAGGCTCGCGATCGGCCTCGCCAAGCGCGTCGCCGTCCAACTCTCCCTCTTCATCCCCGTCCTCCTCCGCGGTCTCCTGCCACGCCGTGTACTCCTTGACCAACAGCTGGTCCGGGGGTTTCCAGGGACAGGTGGCACTGACCAACACCGGCACATCCGCGCTCAACGGCTGGAACGTGGCGTGGACGTTCCCCGGCGATCAGAAGATCAACCAGATGTGGACCGCGACGTACACGCAGACCGGTGAGGCGATTACCGCAACGAACGAGCCGTATAACGCGACGATCGCCGCGAACGCATCGGTGACGATCGGCTTCACCGGTACGTACACGAACAGCAACGCCAACCCAACGTCCTTCACCGTCAACGGAGTCGCCTGCCACTAGCCGCCGCCGATTCCCTTACCCTCCTCTTCCGTTGAGTCCGGCCACGGGCAGCGCTCCCTGCCCGTGGCCGGGCCTTGTCACAGTCCCTGGCTGGCGACCACCTAGGATCGGCGGCGTGACGACGCAGCCCTCCGCCGCCCCCTCTCCCGCCAACGCGGGCCCGTGCATCGTGCTGATCATGGGCGTATCGGGAAGCGGTAAGAGCACCATCGGCTCGCTGCTCGCGCAGCACCTTGGTTGGCAGTACGCGGAGGCCGACGATTTCCACCCGGACGCGAACCTCGCGAAGATGGTCGCCGGTCATCCGCTCGATGATGAGGATCGGCTTCCGTGGCTGGCCAACATCGCGGCGTGGATCGACGCGACGTCGACCGCCGGCAGGCCGGCCGTGGTTAGCTGTTCAGCGCTCAAGCGCGCGTACCGAGACGCGCTGCGTGACGGCCGTCCAGACGTCCGGCTCGTGTACCTCGATGCTGATAAGCAGACGATCCGCAAGCGGCTCTCGACCCGCCGCGGCCATTTCTTTCCCGCCGCGCTGCTCGACAGCCAGTTCGCCGATCTGGAGCCGCCAACCGACGACGAGCATCCGTTTCGGGTGCCGGTCGCCGTCGACAGCCGCTCGGAAGAGATCGTCGAGCACCTGCTGACATCCGCAATCTGCGACTGATCGGACAGCGAATCGCGAGTCCCGCACCGCAGTGTCGGTGGCGCACGCAAGAATGAACGCAGCCCACTGCACCACCTCCTGACCGCCCGCCCCGGAGAACGCCGCGATGATCACCATCAGCACCGCCAACGTCAACGGCATCCGTGCCGCCTCCCGCAAGGGCTTCGACAGCTGGCTCGCTCAGACGACGGCGGACGTGGTCTGCCTCCAGGAAGTGCGTGCCGAGCCGCACGAGATCCCGGTCGAGTTGCGCGAGGCGCAGGGCTGGCACCC
>NZ_DATNGK010000302.1:0-17915 GCF_035605935.1 Actinocrinis sp.
TCGAGGTGAGCGGGGACGAGCGGTGGATCGTCGGGGTCCAGCGCGCGGTCGGCTGGTTCCTCGGCGAGAACGACCGGCAGGTCGCGCTGCACGACCAGGGCAGCGGCGGCGGCTATGACGGCCTGCATGCGCAGGGCCACAGCGTCAACCAGGGCGCCGAGTCGACCCTGGCGCTGATCTCCACCCTGCAGCAGGGCATCAGGATCGCGGGACGCCGATGACCGCGCAGCCCGCCGTGCCCGCCACCACCCACGAGCTGCTCACCCGTGCGCCCGCGCGCCTGACCCCCGATCCCAGCCGGGTGATCGCGAAGCTGTTCGTGCCCGGCGAAGAGGTACCCGAACACGAGTCGCGCACCGCGCTGGTGATCGCGCGCGTGCTGGCCCTGGGCGACGCCGAGGTGGATGCGGCCCTGTCCGCGACCCTCACCTCCTTCGCCGCGCGCCACCGTGACCTGCGCGGCACCTTCGCGGACCACTTCGAGACCGTCGCGCATCGCATCCCGCGCCCCACCGCGCTCTCCGGCCCCCGGCGCCTGCTGCTCGGCTCCTACTTCACCCACGAATACGCGATCGAGGGCGCGGCGCTGTGCAACCCGTCCATGGTCGCCCATCCCGATCAAAGCGGCCTCGGCGCTGACCAGACCCGGTTCGTACTCAGCGCCCGCGCGATCGGCGAGGGGCATCTGTCCTGTATCGAGTTCCGTACCGGCGTGGCCGGCCCGGGCGGGCGCATCGACCTGCAGCCACCGGGACCATACGCGGGCACCGGACGCGTACGCCCGCCTCAGTACGACCTGCCACAGTTCGAGGCCACGGTGTCCGCGACCGGCGATGACGACGAGGTCGCCGCGTTCCTGCACCGGCACCTGCCCCGCCGGTTCGACGCGGCGCAACTCGAACAGACGCTCGAGAGGCTGCCCTCGCGCTTGACCGCGCGGCAGGCGACCCACCGCACCATCGAACGCATTCGCTGGATCGCCGCGTCCAGCTACGACCTCGCATTCCCCCGCGACAGCGCGATCAGCGAACGCGTCCTGTGGCCCCACGCGCCGACCGAGCGCCACGGCATGGAAGACGCCCGGTTCGTGCGCTTCACCGACGAACACGCCACCGCCTCGTACTACGCGACGTACACCGCGTTCGACGGGGCCTCAGTCACCCCGCAGCTCCTGCACACCGCAGACTTCCGCACCTTCCACGTCACGCAGCTGACCGGCCCGGCCGCGGCGAACAAGGGCATGGCCTTGTTCCCCCGCCCGGTCGGTGGCAGCTACCTGGCGCTCTCACGCTGGGACCGGGAGAGCACCAGCATCGCGGCCTCCCCGGACATGCAGACCTGGAGCGTCGGCGCCGCGGTGCACGCCCCGGCCCGACCCTGGGAGCTGACGCAGGTCGGCAACTGCGGATCCCCGATCGAGACGGAGGCGGGCTGGCTCGTGCTGACCCATGGCGTCGGCCCGATGCGCACCTACAGCATCGGCGCCATGCTGCTGGACCTCGACCACCCCGACCGGATCCTCGCCAGCCTGCCCGAACCGCTGATCACGGCCACGGCGCAGGAGCGCGACGGCTACGTGCCCAACGTCGTGTACTCCTGCGGAGCGATGCTCCACCAGGACACCCTCGTCATCCCCTACGGCACGAGCGACACCGCGATCGCCTTCGCGACCGTGCCCATCACCGACCTGCTCGCGCGGATGGGCGGCCCGCGCCACGGCACGGCGGATCACGTGGCCGCATGAGCAGGCTGACGACGAGCGCGAATCAACACACCGACACCCCGCACACGGCTGATCGCGGGTGTATGCTCAAAGCACTCCCGGCATTTCGTATTCGGGCACTCAAGCCCCTGTCGCCGCGGGTGAAGCAAGGACCCGGACCATTCATCGGTCCGGAGACAGGCGTCCGATGATGCCGGAGCAGAACCTTCCCCCCACCGCCGGCCCGCCCCAGGCGCAGCCGACCATCGTTTCCACCAAGCTCACCTTGCACGACCTGTTCACCGGCGGATGGAAGCGGCCGCTGGCGGGACTGCCGACCGCGCTGGGCCGACCGCTGGCGCGCAGCGCACGCGCGGCCCGAACACGTGCCGTGGCGCTCAGAACGCGCACCACCGGCGATCGCACGCCGCAGTGACACCGCTCCGATCCATGCTCGCCGCGCTGCACCGGCGCCGTCGCGCCCGCAGCACGGCGGCGTCGGTGCACGGCTGGGACGAGGACAGCCTGTACGCATTGCGCGAACAGGCCCCGGGCGCCCCCGCCGCGCAGGCACCGCCAGGCCGCACGCCGGCGCACGGCAAACACAGACCACGCACCGAGCACAGGCAGACACAGGAGTGACAGCCATGGCCACAGGCACAGTCAAGTGGTTCAGCAATTCCAAACACTACGGATTCATCACCCCCGACGCAGGCGGCCAAGACGTGTTCCTGCACAGGTCGGTGCTCGTGGCGTCTCATCTCGAAGCACTCGATGACGGCGCACGCGTCTGCTTCGACCTGACCCAAGACGGGCAGCGCACCAGCGCGACCAACCTCGGCCTGCTCGAAACGCAATCCGGTGACTAGCGACTCGGCCGCCTGCTTGTGCCCCATGCCGGAGTCAGCCAAGGCGTAAACGCAACCGCTTCGGCGCGATCAGCGGCGCCCCTCGCACGCTCCCTCACCTGGTCGACCCGTCGAGGTGGTTCACCGGAGCGCACCGGGATTGCGCGCTGGTGGCCCACATCCTGACCGCCGCCGGAGTCCCCGGCTCCGCGTCCCGGCGCCCGCGATGGCCGCCGGGACGTGCGTGTATGCGGAAGTCGCGGTGGTCAAAGTCGGCGCCGCGACTGAGATAGAACTCAACGAGCGCAAGCGCCGCATCGAGCGCGCCGTGCGCAACGGCCTTAACGCCGCGACCGGCCAGTACGTCGACAGGGTCAAGGACGGAATCGTCGAGCCGGCCAAGGTGACGCGCTGCGCGCTGCAGAGCGCCCGGAACGCCCCGGCCCCCCACACGATCGGCCGGATCCGACTCGCGCGCCCGCGGGCCGCTGCCGGACACCTGTGGAGCAGTCTCGGAGCTTGTCTGTGGAGCAGTCTCGGAGTTTGTCGAGGCGTGTCGATCGGACGACCTGCGGACCCACGACGCGTCAGATTGTGAGGGCTGGGTCAGCACCATGTCGTCCTAGCCGGGGCGCCCGCTGGGTGTGGGGCGTAGTCCCGCGACGGTGACCGTTATAAGCCGGTTGATCGCAGCTTGCGAGGCCATGGTGGATGCAGCGGTCAGCGCGTGCAGGCAGTACGCGGCCAGTTCTGCGGGTGGGACGTCGTCGCGTACCTCGCCGCGCTGGGCGGCTTCGCGTACGAGCGTGGTGACAAGGTCGAGAAGGTGAGCCTGGGCGCGGATCGCGTGGTCACCCCGGTGCATCAGGGCCGCGAGGTCACTGCCGTCGTGGTGGCGGCGCGCGTTGGTCGCGTAGGTGCGCAGGACGGTCTCGAGCCGGGCGCTCGGGCTCGCGGCCTCGCTGGCTTCGGTGAGTTGACGCAGGTGAGCAGCGATCTGGCGTTCGTGCCAGGCGGTGACGATCGACTCGATGTCCGGGAAGTACTTGTAAAGCGTGGCCCGACCGATGCCGCTGGCCGTGGCGATCTGCGACATGGTCGCGGCGGTCAGCCCGCGCTCGGCGACCAGCGCCGCCGTGGCGTCCAGGACGGCGTCGCGTACTACGCGCCGGTGAGCGTCGATGGTCTCGTCCCATAGCTTCGGCATCAGGTCAGTATACGTACCGTCACGAGTGCGACTGAGTGCTTGCGTCCATAGACATTATGAGTTGACAGCGACAAAGTGTATCGAAAAACTGGAGGCCCGGTCGCCCAGACCCTGAACGTCCCCGTGAACTAGCGAAGGAGATGCGACGATGCCCGCCTCTCAAGCACGCGTACCCACCGACCGTGCGCGCCGCTACCTGGCCCAGCTGTGCGAACACGGCGAGAAGATGAGCCACCGCGCCCTACATCACGTCAGCAGGGGCGGCGAAGACGGCGACTCACCGCAGGCGCGGCGCGCCGAACATTCGGACACTGACGGAATCATCGACTTCGGCCAGGGGCGCTGCACCCTGCGTGCCACCGATACGGAGCTGCTCCTGCGGGTCGAAGCTGACGACGAGCGGCATCTGCGGCGGATCGAAGGCGGGATTGCCGCGCGCGTGGAGCGCATCGGACGCCGCGACAAGCTGTCGGTCACCTGGACCCGCAGCTCCGAGGATCGTCCAGGCGGTTGACGCTGGTCAGCTGGCGGCGGCCGGGACGGTGAGCAGTTGGGACAGTGCGGCGATGCGGGAGGGCACGACTCGGTAGTAGACCCAGGTGCCGCGCCGCTCGCAGTCGATCAGGCCGGCCTCACGCAGGACTTTGAGGTGGTGGCTGATAGTGGGGCCGGTCAGGTTGAACGCGGGGGTCAGGTCACATACGCAGGCCTCGCCGCTATCGGCGGTGGCGATCTGGGAGAGCAGTTGCAGGCGCACCGGGTCGCCCAGCGCTTTGAACGCCGGGGCCAGGTCTTGTGCCTGTCGCGCGGGCAGGACCTGCTCGGCCAGCGGGGTGCAGCAGACCGCGGCCGCGGGTGCGGGGGCGGCGTCAGGCACTACGACCGGCAGCTCCTTCAATTTCGACATACGTCTATATTGACAGATCTCTAAACAGGCGACAAGCTGCTCTTGCTTAGATAGATGTCGATACAGCGAGGTGGAGTCATGTTCGGTTTCCCCGGGCGGGGTGCCGCTGGGTTGGGGCCGTGTTGTGCGAATGCGGCGAAGGCCGAGGCGGTGGCTACGGGCGCGGGGTGCTGTGGGTGACGGTCCGCGTGAACTCGTCCTGGGCGCTGCCCTAAGGCGCACCGGGCGCTGTCGGACCGACAAATCGGCTGGGCTGAGAATCGAAGGGTGCTGAATATGAGCGTGGAAGCGGACGGCCTTGTCGGGCTTCCGGTGGTGGTCCTGGGGGCCGGCCCGGTGGGCTTGGCCGCGGCGGCGCATCTGGCCGAACGGGGCGTTGACTTCGTGGTGCTGGAGGCGGGCGGCGAAGTTGGGGCCTCGGTTCGTGAGTGGGGGCAGGTGCGGGTGTTCAGCCCGTGGCGATTCAACGTGGACGGCGCGGCGCGGCGGTTGTTGGCGGCCGAGGGGTGGCAGGAGCCTGACCCGGACGGGCTGCCGACGGGGCACGATCTGGTGGACGAGTACCTCGCCCCGCTGGCCAAGCTCCCGCGGATCGCGCCTTATGTGCGCCTGGGGCACCGGGTGACCGGCATCAGCCGGGCCGGGGTGGACCGGGTGCGCACCCGCGGCCGGGAGTCCGCTCCGTTCGTGGTGCGGGCGCGCAGCGACGCGGGTGTGGTGCAACTGCGCGCGCGGGCGGTGATTGACGCGTCGGGTACGTGGCGCACCCCGAACGCGCTGGGCTCGGGTGGCTTGCCCGCGCTTGGAGAGCCGGAGGCGGCCAGGTTCGTGAGCGCGGCGCTGCCGGACGTGCAGGGTGCGGACCGGGACGCGTTCGCGGGCAAGCGCACGCTCGTGGTCGGCGCGGGACATTCGGCGGCGAACACGCTGCTCGCCCTCGCGCAGCTGGCGCAGCAAGCGCCGGGGACCGAGGTGTTGTGGGCGATCCGCAGCACGGGGGCGCAGCGCACTTACGGCGGTCAGGACGCGGATGCGCTGCCCGCGCGCGGGGCGCTGGGCTCGCGGCTTCGCGCTCTGGTCGATTCGGGTCGCGTGGAGCTGCTGGCCGGGTTCGGCATCGACGCCCTCGCAGTGGCCGGGGACCGAGTGAGCGCGACGGCGGTCGACGGGCGCGCAGTGCTGGTGGACCGGATCGTGTCCGCGACCGGTTTTCGGCCCGATCACGCGATCGCCTCGGAGCTGCGGCTGGATCTGGACCCGGTGCTGGAGGCGAGCCGGGCGCTGGCGCCCCTGATTGACCCGAACGAGCACTCCTGCGGCACGGTGCCTCCGCACGGCGAGGCGGAGCTGGCGCATCCGGAGCCGGGGTATTACCTGGTGGGGATGAAGAGCTACGGGCGGGCGCCGACGTTCCTGATGGCCACCGGGTATGAGCAGGTGCGCAGTGTCGTGGCGTTCCTGGACGGGGACCTTGAGGCGGCTGCCGAGGTGCACCTGGAGCTGCCGGAGACCGGGGTGTGCAACAGCGACCCCGACGCGTCACTTGGCACATCCGGCTGCTGCGGTGCCCCTGAACCTGCTTTCGCGGCGCGGGGCCCAGCGACCGGGATCGCGGGCGGTCTGCTCGCCGTGCCGCTGCCGCTGATCGAAGCGTCTCCGAGTGGATCTGGGTGCTGCTAAAAGCCCTGAGCGCAGCGCATTGCGACGGCGGTGACCGGGGTCGGAATGCGTGCGGCCCCGGACAGCGTCGCCAACCCGCCGTCACCATCGCCCGCGCCTTCACCGACACCTTCGCCGGTATCGCCCCTGGCTCGATCCTCGGGTTCGTCTGCTGACCGACGAGATCGACCTGCTCGTCGCCAATCTGCTTGCCACCGACCTCAAGCCCGGGCGCACCGGCGACCGCACACCAAGACCCGAAGGACCCGACCCGATGACCGACACCAAGCCCAGCGTGCTGTTCGTCTGTGTACACAACGCCGGCCGCTCTCAGATGGCCGCCGGATTCCTCACCCATCTCGCCGGCGACAGAATCCAGGTGCGCTCCGCGGGATCCACCCCCGCCGAGCACGTCAATCCCGTCGCCGTCGACGCCATGCAAGAGGTCGGCATCGATATCTCCGCCGAGACTCCCAAGATCCTGACCATTGACGCCGTTCAGGCCAGCGATGTGTGCATCACCATGGGCTGCGGCGACACCTGCCCCGTCTTCCCCGGCAAGCGCTATCTCGACTGGACCCTAGACGATCCCGCCGGCCAAGGCATCGAAGCCGTGCGCCCCATCCGCGACGAGATCGAGAAGCGCGTGCGCGCCTTGATCGACGAACTCCTGCCCGAGCACGCCGCCTGACCAGGACCGATCTCCGTCACGTGACCATCGCCGTCCGACCAACCTGGTCACGAAGAAACTCTGGTGTGGCGGGAGTAGATTTTTCCTTGCGGTTCGGGTAGAGTTCCTGGTGTTGAGAGAGTACGAAGTCTGGTGGGCGTGGCAGACATGAACTGCCCGCAGCAGTCAGATGGGCAAGACGGCCGCCAGCAGGATCGGCGGTCGGCACGTGACAGTTCCGAAGCGCCGAAGCCGGGAGCAAGTAGCCCGGCCTCGGCGGGACTGATCGTGCGGGACAGAAAGAAATCCGAGGAGAAGGGAAGGAGCGCACCGTCAAGATCGCCCGCCCCGGTGCTCAGTGGCCGGGCGGTTGCCGCAGCCCCCGCAATGAAAGGTGGTCTTCGGTCACGCTTACGCGATCCCCGCAGCACCCCGGACGTTCCGGACGCAAGACGCTGCGGGTACGAAGTGCCGGCTGTTCCTTCTAAAGCCGGTAGATGGTGTTTTCCACAACCCCTGGGCCCCGGTGCTACAGCGCCGGGGCCCTCTTAAGCGTGAGGTGAGATTGCAGAGCGACCCGCACAGCGCGGCTGAGAAGTTCGACGACGAGGACTACCCCGCCTACAGCATGGGCCGGGCCGCGGAGATCCTCGGGGTGAGCCCCGCGTTCCTGCGCAGCCTGGACGAGGCGAAACTGATCGCCCCGCAGCGCTCGAACGGCGGGCACCGGCGCTACTCGCGCTACCAACTGCGCCTGGCTGCCCGGGCTCGCCAGCTGGTGGATCAGGGCACGGCGCTGGAATCAGCGTGCCGCATCATCATCCTGGAAGACCAACTCGAAGAAGCACTGCGCCTTAACGAGGAACTACGCCGTTCCCCGTCCGGGGCGCGCCCGGCTGACGGTGCCTGAGCCGCAGAACGACACCTGCGTCCGGCTCTGCCGGTCCATCCTCGCAAGGCACACCGCGGATCGACGCGTACGGCGGCGGAAAATCTGCCGCCGCCGTTACAGAAATGCCCCTGGCGTGAGAGCAGTCTTTTCCGCCGGGTGACCGGAGAATCGAGGCGCCGTGCGCACCCCGGCGCTCCGTGATATTGTGGTATTCCAGTTGCAGTTGTGGTTCCCAAATTCCAAACGCCTCGCCACCTTGGGTGGCGATAGTG
Organism: Actinocrinis sp.; assembly: GCF_035605935.1. Classification (GTDB taxonomy): domain Bacteria; phylum Actinomycetota; class Actinomycetes; order Streptomycetales; family Catenulisporaceae; genus Actinocrinis. The sequence goes on from NZ_DATNGK010000302.1 coordinate 8,158, forward strand.
CTTTTGTATTTCCCGGTTTTTCCGGACGGGGCAATCATCGCGGCGACACAGTGTTCGCACAGTGCGGACCCTGAGCACTGCCCCGAAGGAGATATGACATGGCTACCGGCACCGTGAAGTGGTTCAACGCGGAAAAGGGCTTCGGCTTCATCGAGCAGGACGGCGGCGGCCCCGACGTCTTCGCCCACTTCTCGAACATCGCCGCCCAGGGCTACCGCGAGCTGCGCGAAGGCCAGAAAGTGACCTTCGAGGTCACGCAGGGCCAGAAGGGCCCGCAGGCGGAGAACATCGTTCCTGCCTGATGCGCGCCCAGGCCGGGGCCGCCCAGGCGGGCCCCGGCCTGTTCCTTCTCAGGTCAAACCACCGCTATCTCAGGCCGGCTAGCCCCGCGTCCACGCGAGCGACACGGCCGTACGGCCGCAGTCCCGCACCGGGAACTTCCGTCGGCCCCCTGGCGACGGTACGTCACCACACCACGTATGCGCGGTGGATGCCGATCGCCCTTCGGGCGATTCCTGCGCTCCACCCGATATCCATATTTTCATTTTCATCGGTCCGCTCTTGAGGCTCTCCTGCGCGCGACCAATGGCGGGAATTCCTCGGCGTACCGCGTCGAGGAAGGTTTTATATGAATCAAGCCGCCCGCACGAACGGCCATTCTTCCCGTGCTCGAACCAGCGGCTCCGGCAGCCTTTCCGGAGGCCTCAGCCGCGATGGTTACCGCACCTCGGCCCGCTCCGGCGGTGCCGCGCGCCGTCCGGCGGCGCCGCAGGGTGAGTTCGCCCTACCGGTCACCGTGACCCCGGCCCTACCGGCCGCGGAGACTTTCGCCGCGCTGAAGCTGCCCGCCCCGCTGCTCGCGGAACTCCTCCACCAGGGCATCACGGTTCCCTTCCCGATCCAGGCAGCCACGCTGCCGAACGCACTGGCCGGCCGGGACCTGCTGGGACGCGGCCGCACCGGCTCAGGCAAGACGCTCGCGTTCGGGTTGGCGCTGCTCGCCCGCACCGCCGGCCAGCGCGCCGAACCCCGCCAGCCACTGGCGCTCGTCCTCGTCCCGACCCGGGAGTTGGCCCAGCAGGTCACCGACGCCCTCGCCCCCTATGCCAGGCCCCTGCACCTGCGCCTGGCCACGCTCGTCGGCGGCATGTCGATCGGCCGCCAAGCCAATGCGCTGCGGGACGGCGCCGAGGTCGTCGTGGCCACACCGGGACGCCTCAAGGACCTGATCAACCGAGGCCAGTGCCGGCTGGACCGAGTCGCCATCACCGTGCTGGACGAGGCCGACCAGATGGCCGACATGGGCTTCCTGCCCCAGATCACCGAACTGCTCAACCAGGTGCGGCCGGACGGACAGCGCATGCTCTTCTCGGCCACGCTGGACCGCAACATCGACCAGCTGGTCCGGCGCTACCTGTCCGACCCCGTCGTGCACTCCGTGGACCCCTCAGCGGGCGCGGTCACCGCGATGCAACACCACATCCTGCACGTGCGCGACGCCGAAAAGCACGCCACCGTCACGGAAATCGCCGCTCGCCAGGGCCGGGTGCTGATGTTCCTGGACACCAAACACGCCGTCGACAAACTCACCCGCCACCTGCTCGACAGTGGTGTGCGCGCAGGCGCCCTGCACGGCGGCAAGTCCCAGCCGCAGCGCACCGGCACCCTGGCGCAGTTCAAGAGCGGCCATGTCACGGTACTGGTGGCCACCAACGTCGCGGCCCGCGGCATTCACATCGACAACCTCGACCTCGTCGTCAATGTCGACCCGCCCAGCGATCACAAGGATTACCTGCACCGCGGCGGTCGCACCGCCCGCGCCGGCGAGTCCGGCAGCGTCGTGACCCTCGTACTGCCCAACCAGCGGCGCGACATCAGCCGCCTGATCGCCGCTGCCGGTATCACTGCGCAGACCACCGCGGTCAGCCCCGGCCAGGCCGAGCTGACCCGGATCACCGGCGCGCGGACGCCCTCCGGCGTTCCCGTCGCCATCAGCTCCCCGACAGCGCAACGCCCCCAGCGCGGCACCTCCCCTGCCCCCCGGCAGCGCAACCGCTCCGCCCAAGACCGCCACTCCACGCAGAACCGCGCCCGAACCACCACCTCGGCGGGACGCTCCTTCTCAGCCGCGGCGGCGTAGCTGCCGCAGGGTCCGCACCGCAAATCCACCCGGCATCCGGCTTGGCCCCCGATCCATACGAGGTCTCATGCGCTGCATCATCGCCCGCTTCCCCTTCAACCTGACCAAGACGGACGTGCAGACGCTCATGCACGACGTCAAGCCCGAACCCGTCACCGGCGCGGCCGTGATCATCGGCCGCCGCCACTACCCCGCCAAGCAGGTGGGCGAAATCATCACCCGACAGGACCGCCGCGACTTCACCGCCGACGAGGTGACCCGCGCCCTCAGCCGCCTCGGCTTCACCTGCACCCCCGCCACAGTGCCCGCGTCAACCACCGCCTCCGGCTCTCTGCAGGCCGCATCAAAGCTATTCGACGCCCTCAGCTGAACGATCGCTACGGCGATCCAGAAGGGTAGCCACGGGCGGCAATCGTGCGGTGGTTTTGCGATTGGGATCGCGGAGAGCCGCCGGTGGCGTAAACCGGGCGTAGGCTTCGGAAGGCAGCCGCGTGATCGGCTGCGTCGGTGTTCGTGTCGACTGCTTCGGCGAGTGGTCGGGACGGCCGGGTTTGGGGTTTCGACCGGCCTGATCGTGCGGCTCAGTTCGGCGCAGGTTCGTAGTTCGACAGTTCCCGACGACAGGAGATCGCGAGCATGGCGCGAAGCAGCGGTATACGCGGGCACAGGATCGGTGCGGGCCCCAGGGGAGAGGACGAGCGCGGCAACACGGCGGCGCGAGTCGAGGTGTCCTTCTGGTGCGAGGCAGGCCATGTGACGCGGCCGTGCTTCGCGCAGGAGGCGGTTGTTCCGCTGGAGTGGGAGTGCTCAGGCTGCGGATTGCCCGCGGGTCGGGATCGTGACAACCCTCCGCTGCGGGTTCCGGTGGCGCCCTACAAGACGCACCTGGCCTACGTCCGAGAGCGGCGCAGCGACGCGGAGGGCGAGATTCTGCTGGCGGAGGCGCTGGCCAAGCTGCGCGCGACCGCCTGACAAGCTCTGGTCCGGCCGACTCCCAGTCTCCGAGGGGTCGCGCCGGACTGGAACTCAGCACGCGAGGTCGGAACCCGGCAGTTGCCCGGTGAGCAGGTATGTGGTGACCGCAGAGGTCATACATGCGTCGGCTTGACCGCTGAGCAGCGGAGTGTGCACCCGCAGGTCGACGGTGACCAGCCGCGAGCCGCGGATAGCGGCGTGGGTGGCCACCGAGTTGGGCAGCGGCACGGCGGCGTCCAGCAGGGCGGCCGTGATCAGGGCTCCGTGCGCTCGGTTCGCCGACAAGGGGATGGTGTTGTTCCGGCTGACGGGCCAGAAGGCGCACGGGCCGATGTTGGCATTGGCTGGGCCGTAGACCGGATCCAGCCGGCTGTAGCCGCTGAGGTCGTCCTGGTAGCTGTCAGCTCGGCGCGGCCAGGAGTTGTCCCCGCAGCGGAACGCGAGGTTTGCGGCGGTGTGGTTGTCGGCCGGGACGCCTGGCGTGCCGGGTAGTGCGGCCGGCAAGACCTGCAGCGGTATCGGCGGCGCAGCGCCGGCGCGAATGCTCACCAGGTCGATCGCGACGACCTGCCACAGTTGCTGGAAATAGGTCGCCACGACCAGCAGATAGCCCAGCTCGCCGAAGGTCCACGCGTGGTCGCCGGCGGTGATGGGCTGGACGTTGGCTTGATGCAGAAGCGCCGTGATCGCGGAGCCGACCTGCGCAGGCGTCGTGCCCAGGTGATAGGTGCCGTCGTTCTGGGCGAGCGAGGCGAGAAAGGCGTTGTAGTTGCTTTCCATCGCTGCCGTCCGGCCCAGCTCGAACGATCGCCAGACGGTGTCGTAGTCCGGCGGACTGTCCAGCACGAGTCGATCCAACCGCTCGGGGAACAGTGAGCTGTAGGCCACCCCGAGCAGCGCCGCGGACGAGCCGCCGAGGTACGAGATGCTCCGTTCGCCTAGCGCGGCGCGGATGACGTCCATGTCGCGGGCGGCGTTCGCGGTGGTGGCGTAGGGCAGCGCCCATCCGGCGTACCGCGCGCAGTCTCGGGCGAGCGCGGCGGCCTGAGCGCGCGTCGTGTCGAAGGACTGATACCCGTCTACGCGCACCCAGAAGCCGCCAGGCTCTTCGGACGGCTGCCCGCAGGTGATCGGCGTGCTGCGTTCGACGAAGCGCATGTCGAAGCCGATCAGGTCGTAGGTCGCGAGGACCGCAGGGTCAAGGCTCTGGCTCAGTTGCAGCGGAAGCGGGACTCCCGCGCCGCCGGGCCCGCCGCCGGTGGTCAGCAGCACTCCGCGCCGCCGTGCCTGGTCAGTGGCAGGGAGCCGCGAGATGGTGATGCTGATGGCCCGCCGGTCGGGGTGGGCGTAATCCAGCGGCACGCGCACTGCGGCGCATTGCAGGTTCGGGTCGTCGATGCCTGGGCAACTCGTCCAATGCAGCTGCTGATGATCGAAAGCTGACAGTCCTGCCCTGGCTGTGGAGTCGGCTTGAGTGCTCGACGAGGCCAGAACCGGGGCTGGCGCGCACAACGCGGCCGACAAGCTCAAAATGCATAGGTTCCGCGTCGCAGTACGCATCGAATCCCCCGTTGTCAGCATCGGGCAACGGCCGTGACGGTAACGCACCCGCCGAAGTATGGATACCGGGCGGCTAAGTCCGTTGGCGGGCGGAGCAGTGCGACGGCGGTGACGAGGGCATTGCCGTCAGCGCGGGAGGGTGGCTGCGTGAAAGCGTCATGGACCGAACCGTTGCAGCGGCATTTGGCATGGGGAACGCGGCTCCATGATCGTTCGTTGATGGTGGTACGGGCTCTGGTCGGGGAGGCAGCGATGTACGAGTTCGAAGAACGATTGGCTAACGTGGCGCGTGCGCAGACGGAGCTGCTGGCGGTTGTGCATCGCACGACCCTGGACATCGTGGCCGCACGTAAGCGCCTTGAGGAGCGGATCGAAGACCTCGAAGAGAGCGACCACCGGGTCGCGGAGCAGCACGCCGCCGCCGCGCTGGCCGGTGAAGAGCAGGCCGACGTGCTCGCCGAGCAGTCCGCGCGCACCGAGCAGCTCATTCGGCAGCTGCGTGAGGACCTCGACGGGTTGCACGGCGCGGAGGAACTGCTGAACGCACGAGCGGCGCAGATGCAGGATCAGATCAGCGACTTCCGCAACGCGATGACACTGGTTTCGGCGAAGATGGTGGCCGCTCGCACCTCGGCCGTCGCGGGCGAGGCCCTCGATACGCTGCGCGACGCGCTGACCTATATCGAGTTCGTGGTCGCGGAGCCGAGCAAGCTGCGCACCGAACCTCGGCGGGGCACGGATACCCCTGCCGCGCCGCCGCCTTCCGGGCAGCAACCGACCTGAGCTTGAATCGGTCGCCAGGGTGTCCACTGTTTAAGTCAGTTGAGATGGGATGTCTGGGCGCGCAGGCGGCAAGTTTCACGGTCGCCGAGCGCAAACCCCCTCAATGACATCTGCGGTTGAGCGTGCGGTGTTCCGAACTGGATAAGGTTGACCGGCGCAAAGGCGAGCACGGCTCATCTTTTCGGTTCGTGGCGCTGCGGGAGGCTGTCCGCACCGAAACATACAGTGTCTCTGCGGCTATTGACGCGGGCAGCGCGTCCGTCTTCCATGTCAGGTACCGGCGCGGAGCCCGAACGTATTCGAGCTCATACTCACATCCGCGGCGGGGATGCCCACGCCCAATCGCCGACGATCTTCTTCCGACGACTTCTTTCATACCGACGTCCATACTCACAAGCCCCGCCGATCGGCGCGGCTGACGATCGACGATCTGTTTTCCTCACGGCGTCCCGATCGGGACGTTCGCGCGCCTCGGCACTGTGCTGTCCCGCGCCTTTTTCATGCTCGCCGCACGGCGGGCCGGCCACCCACGAGCACCAGCGGGTCAGTTTCGTGCGCCCTGGCGCAAGCCACCGCATGAAGGGGTACACGCATGTCTCAAGACGTCATCGAGGTATCTGCCCACCCCGCCGCCGCACGCGGTTTCCGCCGCGGAAAGCAACCGGCCGCCGTTGGCCATCAGGCTCCTGACCAGCAGCATCACCTGCTAGCGCACCTTCCCGCGCAGGAACAGCGCCTGTTTTGGCGCTTCGGATTCGGCCCGGCCGCGCCGCTGCCGCATACCCGCATCCACCACGCTTTCGAGGCCTGGGCCGCGCTCACTCCCGACGCCATCGCGGCCGAGCACCTCGGCGAGAGCATCACCTACGCGCAGTTGGACCGTCAGGCCAACCGGCTGGCGGCGCTGTTGACGCGCCGCGGCGTGCGGCCTGGTGACAACGTTGCACTGTTTGCTCAGCGTTCGATCCCGATGCTTGTCGGCCTGCTGGCCACGCTGAAGGCCGGCGCGGCCTACGTGCCGCAGGACGCGCGTATCTGCCCTCAGACTCACCTGCGTCACATCATCACTACGGCGTCCACCAAGGTGATCTTGACGCTGTCCAGGTTCGCCGATGCCATGCCCTTGCCGCAAGGCCACAGTTGTATCGCCGTCGATACGCTGATGGCGCAGCCGATGCGGGATGGTGAGCACGCGTTCTTCGAGCCCGAAGATGCGGTGAGCGCGGAGCATGGGTGCTATGTGTTGTTCACGTCGGGGACCACAGGGAGGCCCAACGGGGTTACGGTCACCCATCGCAACGTCTGCAACATCCTGCTCAGCGAACCGGGCAGCCTCGGCATCCGGCCAGGCTGGCGAGTAGGTCAGATACTTAACATCGGATTCGACATGGCGGCGTGGGAAATCCTCGGCTGCCTCAGTCACGGCGGGACGCTCGTCATCCGCGGCGAGTCCATCGCCGAGACGGCGAAGCGTGTGCAGGTCCTGATCGCCACGCCCACGATCCTCAGCGCGGTCGACCCGGCCGACTGTGAGGGGCTGAAGGTGGCGGCGGTCGCCGGAGAACCGTGCCCGCGTGCGCTGGCCGATCGCTGGGCTCGCATATGCGAGTTCTACAACTCCTGCGGCCCCACCGAGACCACGATCGTCAACACCATGCGGCGCCATGATCCGGACGCCGCGCTGCTGTCCATCGGGCGGCCGACGCCGAACAACACTGTCTACGTGCTCGACGAACAGCGTCGGCCATGCCGCATCGGCGAGGTGGGGGAGATGTGGGCCGGCGGCGACTGCGTGTCGGCGGGCTATGTCGGCGATCCGCGGCTGACCGGGGAACGCTATGCGCCGGACCCTTTTCTCGGTGCCGGGCGGATGATGTTCCGCACCCGCGACCTGGGCCGATGGACCAGTGACGGCGAGCTCGAACACCTCGGCCGTACCGACGACCAAGTCAAGATCCGCGGGTTCCGGGTCGAACTCGACGCGGTCTCGGCGGTGCTCGAATCAGTGCCCGGATGCATGCGGGCGGCGACCCTGAAGCTCGATAACAGAACACTGATCGCCTTTGTCGCGCCCGCGGACGTCGACGGGGAGGAGGGGAAGCAGGCAGTGCGAAGAGCGTTACCGTACTACTGCGTTCCGGCGGCGGTATATGCGCTGCCGGAACTGCCCGTCACCAGCCGCGGGAAGATCGACAAAGCGGCGCTGCTGGAGACAGCGGTCAATGTGCCCGGCGCCGAGCGGGCGGCGACGGCATGAGTGACGCGCGACTTGAGACGCGGCCGCGCAACGAGCCCGCCTACCAAGATGATCTGGGTACTGATGGCGAGCCGCCGCCGCCGATACACCTCCTGCGGCGCATCGGGAAGCGGCCGGCGCTGTGCCATTACAACAGGCTGATTTCCCTTGTCCTCGCTGTGAATCTCGGGTTGCTGGCGCACGCGCTCGGCCCCGGAGGCTGGTGGTCGGCGCCCGGTGGCGCGGCGCTGAAGGACCTGTCGAACGCGACCCTGGCCAACTTCGCGCTCGCAATCCTGATCCGCCAGCAGTATGTCGTCAATATCCTGTTCTGGCTCGCGACCCGCGCTCCGGTCACCTGGCCACTGCGCATCCGCTGGACCCTCGGCAAGGTCTACCATTTCGGCGGGCTCCACGTGGGCGGCGCGCTGGCCGGCACACTCTGGTTCCTCGCCTACACCGGATCTCTCATCGACAGCGGGCTACATCATGAGGGCGGGGTGGGCACCGCGCGGCTGGCTGTGTCCTGTGCACTGGCGCTGCTGCTGCTTGCCGTAGTGACGACCGCCCTACAGCCACTGCGCTCCCGCTTCCACGACCTCTTCGAGCGAACGCACCGCTTCGGCGGCTGGACGGCACTCGCGTTGTTCTGGGCGCAGACGCTTCTCGCGTCAGGCGGGCGCACACCGCTGATGCAGCCGGCGATGTGGGTGCTCGCCGCCATCACGCTAAGCGTCGCTCTGCCATGGCTGCGGCTGCGCAAGGTGACCGTCGCCATCGACCGGCCGTCCCCGCACGTCGCCCTGACCCGGTTCGACCACGGCGTGACGCCCTTCGCCGGTTCGTCGACAGCTGTCAGCCGCAGCCCACTACGCGAGTGGCACTCCTTCGCGAACGTCCCAGCGCCCGGGCGGGCCGGTTTCCGCCTGACCATCTCCCGAGCGGGCGATTGGACTGCCTCCTTCATCGACGACGCCCCGAGGCGGGTGTGGGTGAAAGGCATCCCCACCGCCGGAGTGGCGAACATCGAAACCCTGTTCACCAAGGTGGTCTACGTGGCGACCGGCAGCGGCATCGGACCGGTCCTGCCGCATCTGCTCGCGGACGAAGTGCCCTCGAAGCTGGTGTGGGCGACTCGCAGCCCGCGCGAGACCTACGGTGACGCGCTGGTCGAGGAGATCCTGGCCGCCCGGCCCGACGCGCTGGTCTGGGACACCTCGGTGCGCGGCAAACCCGACATGCTGCGCCTGGCCTACGCCGCCTACGTGTCCAGCGGGGCCGAAGCAGTGATCTGCATCTCCAACAAGAAGCTGACCTGGAGCGTCGTGCACGGCATGGAACGCCTCGGCATCCCGGCCTACGGCGCCATCTGGGACTCGTGAAGGAGGATCCGGTGAACCTGAAAATCGAGCGACACGACCGCGTGGTCACCGTGCGGCTGCACCGGCCCGAAGTGCTCAACGCGCTAAGCAGTGATCTGATGCACGAACTGGTCGGCACGTTGCGGCCGCTGGATCGTGACCCGACGGTGGGCTGCTTCGTCATCACCGGCTCGGAGCGCGTTTTCGCGGCCGGCGCCGATATCCGCGAGATGGCACCGAAGTCCTCGACCGAGATGTTCGAGGAGGACTACTTCGCCGGCTGGGACGACTTCGCCGCCTTGCGCACCCCGAAACTCGCCGCAGTGTCCGGATACGCACTCGGCGGTGGTTGCGAGCTGGCCATGATGTGCGACCTGGTGTTCGCGGCGCAGGATGCGGTCTTCGGCCAGCCGGAGATCAGGCTCGGTGTCATTCCCGGCATCGGCGGCACGCAGCGGTTGACCCGGCTGGTCGGCAAGGCCAAGGCGATGGACCTGATTCTCACCGGCCGAACCATGGACGCGGCCGAGGCGGAACGCTGCGGGCTCGTTGCGCGCGTCTGCCCGGCCGACCGCCTGATGCACGAGGCGGCTGCCGCGGCCGCGGCGATCGCGTCGTATAGCAAGCCGGCCGTGATGGCGGCGCGCGAGGCGGTGGACCGGGCGTTGGAAGTGGGCCTGCGCGAGGGAATCCTGTTCGAGCG
>NZ_DATNGK010000303.1:0-23996 GCF_035605935.1 Actinocrinis sp.
GGACGTGTACACCCTCGCCGACCAGGTGTCCGCGGCGCTGGATGGGCTCAATGTTCCGTTGCGCGTGGCGGTGATGGGCTGCGTGGTCAATGGACCGGGTGAGGCCCGCGAGGCTGACCTGGGTGTGGCTTCGGGTAACGGCAAGGGGCAGATCTTCGTGAAGGGCGAGGTCATCAAGACCGTGCCGGAGTCGCAGATCGTGGAGACCCTGGTGGAGGAGGCCGTGCGGCTGGCCGAGGAGATGGGCGCCGATCTCGGCGACGGCACACCGGAAGTCGCGGTCAGCTAACGGCGCGGTCAGTTAACACAGCCCCGATCATCTATCCGCCGCGCAGAGCGACCGGCTGACCACGGATCAGACTTCGGTTAAAGCAGCGCCAAGCGGCGTACCTCGCCCCGCACTACTTCGCCTCCGGTACTCCGGACCACGATGCCCTTTCAAGCCGTAGAGTGTGCCTTAAGGGCGACAGGTGAGAGGCGTAGATCGCGCATGAACGTGGTGAGCCGGCTGTTAAGTCCCGCCGCGAGCGCGCGCGTGCTCGACCACAGCGACTTAGGCGAGGTTCTGGACCTGCTCGCCCGAGAACCGATCGACAATGCGTTCATCGGTTCACGGGTCGAGGCGGCGGGCCTCGACCCGTGGCAGCTCGGCGGCGAGATGTGGGGCTACGCGGCCAACGGCAAACTCACCTCGCTGTGCTTCTCCGGCGCGAACCTGGTGCCGATAAACGCCACACCCGACGCGGTACGCGCTTTCGCCGACCGGGCCCGCAAGCAGGGCCGCCGGTGCTCCTCGATCGTCGGCCCGCGCGAACCCGCCCTCGACCTGTGGTCTTACCTGGCCCCGCACTGGGACCAGGCGCGTGAGGTGCGACCGAACCAGCCGGTCATGGCACTGCGCGAGCCCTCGGCGGTCGTGGCACCGGACTTCCGCGTCCGGCCGGTACACCCGGCGCAACTCGACATCCTGATGCCCGCCTGCATCGCCATGTTCACCGAGGAGGTCGGCGTCTCGCCGGTGGCCGCGGACGGCGGCCGAATGTACCGGCAACGGGTTGCCGAACTGGTGAACGCCGGCCGCGCCTTCGCCTGGGTGGACGGCGGCGAGGTCGTGTTCAAGGCCGAGATCGGCGCGGTGACCCGTGCGGTGTGCCAGATCCAGGGAGTCTGGGTCAATCCGAAGTTCCGCGGCCGGCGCATCTCCGAGGGCGGAATGGCCGCAGTGGTCGAGTACGCACTGCGCGACTTCGCCCCCGTGGTCTCGCTGTATGTCAATGACTTCAATACGCCGGCCCGCGCCTCGTACCATCGCGTCGGCTTCCGCGAGGTCTCGGAGTTCGCGTCGGTGCTGTTCTAGCGGTGCGGCTTGTCCCACTCGGTGGGACACAGCACATTGACTTGCAATTTACCTGGTCAAGCGCACTTAGCCTCGTGGTCGAGCAGCGCCTGCTTGATGTCGAGCCCATACAAGAATCCACCCAGTGTCCCGTCAGTCCGGACAACTCGGTGACAGGGCACGAACAGCGCGGTCGGGTTCGTCGCGCACGCACTGCCCGCCGCGCGGATCGCTCGCGGGTTGCCGGCGGCGGCGGCCAACTGGGTGTACGTCGCCGTGGTCCCGGCCGGAATCTCGCGCAGCGCCTGTCGCGCGGCGGTGCGGAACGGGGCGAAGCCGGGGCGTTCCTTCGTGGTGACCTCGTCGATCGCCGACAGGTCGCCGTCGAAGTACTTGCGCACCGCCGCCAGCGCGCTGTGGTCGTCCGCGCTGACCGCGACCGATCCAGGCTCGGCGTCGGCGAGTCGCGCCAACTGCTCCACCGAGTCGGTGAATCCGGCGGCGTACACGACGTCCCCGGCCACAAGCACCGTGAACGGGCCGAGTGCAGTGGCGGTCTGATGCGCTGTCAGGTCAGTCATGAGCTTGGTTCCTCTCCGGTGCGGGAAGTTCGCACGTTTCGAGTCTGCCGCACCTCGCGAGCCCTCACTGGCGGGTTTCGGACATGGCGATCCTCGCCGCCCTCGACGTAGACGCGTTCGGCTCAGGTGCCGAGCAGCCGGTGCCGCCAATACGTGAAAGATGACTCCGGATCGCCGGTATAAGCCCACGGTACCCGCGTCACGTGGCTGCCGATCGCTTGGAGCACCGGCCGCGCGTCGCTGTGCCGGTCGGCATAGATCAGCGCGTGCGCCAGGTAGTTCAGGTCCGCCTTCGCCTGCGCGTGCTGCCGCTCCTGCCGCCGGAACCACTGTTCCAGGATCCGATCGAGGTCCAGCCCGACCTGGTCCTCGGTCCACATCATGTCCAGGCCGGCCCGCATCGTCGCCCGCTTGTCCGCCGAGTGCGCGCGGTACGACTCGGCGTGCGCGACCAGCGGCAAGACCGCGAGCGGCGAGCCCGCCGGCGCCTCCCCGGCGAGCCAGTAGGCGAAGTCGTACATCTCGGCGTGCGAGCCGTGCCAGGCCGCGAACAGGTAGATGAGGGTCTGGTGATGGCCCTCGCGGTTCCACGGATCGCGCTCGCGCATCCCGTGCCAGCGCGCCCAGAACTCGTCGCGGTTCACGCCCTGCGCCCTAGCCAGCGTGACCAGGCTGATCCACGGCACCGGGTCCTTCGGCGAGAGCGACGCGGCCCGGCGGCACAGGTCTTCCACGTCCTGCGTGGTCTTGTTGGTGCCTGTGTCGCGCACCTGAGCCCGCGCCCGCACCAGGCGGACCACCTCGACGTGGGCCTGCAACGTCAGCGCGTCCGGGTTGTGCGGGTCCAGCGCGAGCCAGCGCTCCAGCCACGCGCTCGCGGCGGTCGTGTCCGCGAGCACCTTGATCCGATGGGCGCGCCGATCCCAATTGCGGCGGGTGTCTTCCAGCAGGTCACGGGCCGGCTCCCAGCGGCCCTGAGCCAGTTCGTCGCGCGCCTCCGCGAGATCGAGGTCGTCGAACGCTGGGTCGAACGAGGCCTTGAAAGCCTTAGACCTAAACACCGCCATGGCAGCGCAATGTAGTGGTCAAGTAGCGCCCATGGCATTAATGCGACCGAACTGTGTCCCTCGGCCCGATATTCTCGTCACGGGCTGTTAGTACAACCGCCCGCGACCACCTGTTACCGTCCCTGTCTCCCGACCCGAACGCCCCTCTTCCGCTAGGAGTGCCGCAGTGATCTCGCGCATGTCCACGCTCTTCCTCCGGACCCTCCGCGACGATCCGGCCGATGCCGAGGTGCCGAGCCACAAGCTGCTGGTGCGCGCCGGGTACGTGCGCCGCATCGGCCCGGGCATCTACTCCTGGCTGCCGCTGGGCAAGATCGTGCTGGACAACATCGCGCGGGTGGTCAAGGAGGAGATGGACCGCTTCGGCGCGCAGGAAGTCCAATTCCCCGCGCTGCTGCCGCGCGAGTACTACGAGGCCACCGACCGCTGGACCGAGTACGGCGCGAACCTGTTCCGGCTCAAGGACCGCAAGGGCGGGGACTACCTCCTCGGCCCGACCCACGAGGAACTGTTCACCCTCATGGTCAAGGGGGAGTACTCCTCCTACAAGGACCTGCCGGTCAACCTGTACCAGATCCAGAACAAGTACCGGGACGAGGCCCGTCCGCGCGCCGGCATCCTGCGCGGCCGCGAGTTCCTGATGAAGGACTCGTACTCATTCGACCTCGACGACGAGGGCCTTAAGCGCTCCTACGAGCTGCACCGCGAGGCGTACATCCGGATCTTCGAGCGGCTCGGCCTGGACTACCGCATCGTCTCGGCCATGTCCGGCGCGATGGGCGGCTCCGCCTCCGAGGAGTTCCTGGCCCCCGCGCCGACCGGCGAGGACACCTTCGTCTCCTGCACGAACTGCGACTACGCGGCCAACACCGAGGCGGTCGAGGGACGGCCGGGCGCGGCGCTCGATGCTTCCAACGAGCCCCCGCTGAAGGCTTACGACACTCCGGACACCCCCACCATCGAATCCCTCGTTGAGTTTTTCAACCGGCTGGACATCGGACGGACCGTCAGCGCGTCGGACACGCTGAAGAACGTCGTGGTCAAGCTGCGCCACCCCGGCGTGAAGGACCCCGAGATCCTGATCGTGGGCGTGCCCGGCGACCGCGAGGTGGACTTCAAGCGGCTGGAGGCCGCGGTCACCCCGGCCGAGGTCGAAATGTTCGAGGCCGAAGACTTCGCAAAGCACCCGGCGCTGGTGCGCGGCTACATCGGCCCGCAGGGTCTGGCCGAGGCCGGTTACACGTACAAGGTGGACCCGCTGGTCGTGCCCGGTTCCGCCTGGATCACCGGGGCCAACGAGAACGGCAAGCATGCCGCGCACGTCGTCTACGGGCGCGACTTCACCCCGGAGGGCTCCATCGGCGCGGCTGAAGTGCGCGCTGGAGATCCCTGCCCGCGCTGCGGCCACGCGCTGTCCATCGGCCGCGGCATCGAGATCGGGCACATCTTCCAGCTCGGCCGCAAGTACACCGACGCCTTCGAGCTCGACGTGCTCGGTCCGGACGGCAAGCCGGTGCGGGTCACCATGGGTTCCTACGGCATCGGGATTTCGCGCGCGGTCGCGGCCATCGCCGAGCAGAAGTACGACGAACTCGGCCTCGTCTGGCCGCGCGAGGTGGCGCCTGCGGACGTGCACCTGGTGGCCACCGGCAAGGACGACTCGGTGTTCGAGGCGGCGGCGACCTTGGCGGCTGAGCTGCACAACGCTGGCGTGCGGGTCCTGTTCGACGACCGGCGCGGCGTCTCGCCCGGCGTGAAGTTCAAGGACGCGGAGCTGATCGGCATCCCGACCATCATCGTGGTCGGCAAGGGTCTAGTCGACGGCGTCGTCGAGGTGCGCGACCGGGCCAGCGGCGAGCGGCAGGACGTGCCGGTGGCCGAGGCCGCCGCGCGCGTGCGCGCCCTCGCCGGCTGACGGCTCGGCGCCTTACCGCTCTCAACGCTCTCGGATCGGAGTCGCTCTTACCCGATTGGATCGACCTGGACTTCTCCTGCCGCCGAACCGACTACCCTGGTAGACGACAGAACGCAAGACCAGACCCAAGATCCGTCGAGGAGCCGACTCCGATGAGCCCGACCGCGCCGCCCAGGCTCGACCGGCAAAAGCTGCGCGCCATGCTGGAGCCGGTGGTGGAGCGGGCCGGCGCGGAGCTCGAGGACCTGACCGAGCAGCGGGCCGGATCGCGCCGGCTGATCCGCGTGGTGGTCGACCGGGATGGCGGCGTCTCGATGGATGACGTCGCCGACGTGACCCGCGCGGTCTCCGAGGCCCTGGACGGCTACGAGCCGATGGGCGAGACCGCATACGTGCTCGAAGTCACCTCGCCTGGCATCGACCGGCCGCTGACCGAGCCCCGGCACTGGCGGCGCGCTCAGAACCGGCTGGTCAAGGTGGTGCTCAAGGCGGGCGGCGAGGTGGTCGGTCGGGTGACCGCTTCCGATGACGACGGCGTGACGCTGCTGCTGGGTACCGCGTCCGACGCGCAGGGCGAGCAGCGCACGCTCGCGTACGGCGAGATCGCCAGGGCGCGGATGCAGGTCGAGTTCAACCGGGCCGCCGAGAGCGCGGACGATTCGGCGCTTGACGACGACGACTCTGATGATGTCGCGCGGTGCTCCGACGATGAGCCTGACGACGAGAGCTGATTGAGGACGCGATGGACATCGACATGCGGGCGCTGCGCGAGCTGGCGCAGGACAAGGAGATTTCACTCGAGCGGCTCTTCGAGGCCATCGAGCAGGCGCTGCTGCTCGCGTACGAGCGGACCGAGGGCGCTTACCAGCGGGCCCGGGTCGTGCTCGACCGCAAGTCCGGGCACGTCGCGGTGTGGGCCATCGAGACCGACGAGGAGGGCCGCCCGAGCGGCCCCGAGTTCGAGCACACCCCCGGCGGCTTCGGCCGCATCGCCGCCTCCACCGCGCGGCAGGTCATCGCGCAGCGGCTGCGCGAGGCGGCCGACGAGGCGGTCTTCCGTGACTTCGCGGCCCGCGAGGGCGACCTGATCACCGGCAAGGTGCAGCAGGGCGACGACCCGCGCAACGTGCTGGTCGAGATCGACTCGGGCAAGAAGGAGAGCTTCGAGGCACTGCTCCCCGCGCCCGAGCAGGTGCCCGGAGAGCGCTACGAGCACGGCACCCGGATCAAGTGCCTCGTCGTCGCGGTACGCCGGGGCCAGCGCGGACCGCAGGTCACCTTGTCGCGCACCCACCCGAACCTGGTGCGTCGCCTGTTCGCGCTCGAAGTGCCCGAGGTCGCCGACGGCACTGTGGAGATCGCGGCGGTGGCCCGCGAAGCCGGGCACCGGACGAAGATCGCGGTGCGTTCCACCAAACCGGGAGTGAACGCCAAGGGAGCGTGCATCGGACCGGTCGGCGCGCGCGTGCGCAACGTCATGAACGAATTGCACGGCGAGAAGATCGACATCGTGGACTGGTCCGACGACCCGGAGCGCCTGGTCGCCTCGGCGCTGTCCCCGGCGAAGGTCACCAAGGTGCGCATCGTCGACCCGGACACGAAGTCGGCGCAGGTCACCGTGCCCGACTACCAGCTCTCCCTGGCCATCGGCAAGGAAGGGCAGAACGCCCGGCTGGCCGCCCGCCTCACCGGATGGCGGATCGACATCCGCTCCGACGCCGAGCAGCAGCCCACGGACTGATCGCCGCGGCGGCCCGCGGACGCGTCGAGGACCGCTCGCGTAGCCGGTGACTGCCGCCGGTGCCGACCGCTCGGGCGGCGGTATCGGGGGAGCGGGAGCACTGATCGTGGGGGTAAGATAGACCGTGACTGGCCTGCCGATCGCCCCGGGAGACCGCGGCGTGCCTACGCGTACCTGCGTTGGCTGTCGCGTCCGGGATGCGCAGGACCGGCTGCTCCGTCTCGTCGCCGGAGAGGGTGAGATTCTGCCCGATCCGCGTCGACGCCTTCCGGGCCGCGGTGTTTACCTGCACCCGCGGCTCGCGTGTCTCGCCCTCGCCGAGCGCAAGCGGGCTTTCCCGCGGGCTTTCCGCCTGCCGGGACCGCTCGCGGCCGACGGGGTGCGCGCGCTGCTGGAGGCGTCGGAGGCGGGCGCGGAGTAAATCCGCAGCCCGCGCTGTTGGAGCCGCAGCCGGGCAATGCACAGCGAGCGGTCCGGCGCGATGCCGGGCGGCCGGTCGGCGCTGTGTCTCCATGGCACTGAGTCAGCAGCACGGTGTCAGCAACACCGAGTCAGCAGCAGTAGCAGTACGGAACAACAGGGATCGCTACGACGCGGAGAGCGGGTCGAGAAAAACGATGAGCACGCGATGAGCACCCAGCAATGAGCACGCCCATGCTGTGATACCGACGGTCGCGCGGACAAGACGCGGGCCGAGACAGGAGTGAAGTGGCCAAGGTCCGGGTCTATGAACTCGCCAAGGAAATGGGTGTTGAGAGCAAGGTCATCATGGCCAAGCTCCAAGACCTCGGAGAGTTCGTTCGTTCAGCCTCCTCTACGGTGGAGGCTCCGGTCGTCCGGAAGTTGAAGGATTCCTTCGACGGCGGAGGCAAAGCCTCCACGTCAGGCGGTGCAGGCACCGCCACCGCGCCGCGTCCCGGCGCCCCCAAGCCAGGCCCGCGTCCGGGCCCCGTCGCGCCGAAGCCCGCCTCGGCGGCTACCAAGCCGGCCGCGCGCCCGGCGGCGCAAGCACCGAATGGCAGCGCGGCCCCCGCGGCCCCTGCCCCGCAGACCTCCCCGAGCCCCACGACGCAGGGCCCGGCGATCCAGAGCCCGATTTCGCAGGGCCCAATTTCACAGGGCCCGGCGTCGCAGAGCCCGACTACGCAGGGACCGGCGACGCAGGCTCCCCGCCCCGGCGCGCCCAGGCCCGCCTCGCCGCGTCCGGCTGTCCCGTCTTTCGAGGCCCCGCCCGCTCCTGCGGCTCCGGCTCAGCCGAGCGCGCCCGGCCAGCAGGGCGGCGCTTCCGGCCGTCCGTCCGGTCCGCGCCCCGGCCCCGCGCAGCGTCCGTCGGGTGACCGCTCCGGCGCGCCCCGTCCCGGCGGCGGTGGCCAGCGTCCCGGCGCCCCGCGCCCGGCTGGTCCGCGTCCCGGCAACAACCCCTTCACCTCCGGCTCGACCGGCATGCCCCGTCCGGGTGCGCCGCGTCCGGCCGGTGCAGACCGCGATCGCGACCGTGACCGCGGCGGCGACCGTGACAGGGCTCCGCGCAGCGACGCTCCGGGCGGTCCGCGTCCGGGCATGCCGCCGCGTCCGGCGGCCCCGCGTGGTGACCGCTCCGGCGGCGCCCCTGGCGGTCCGCGTCCGAACCCGGGCATGATGCCCAACCGGCCTTCCCCCAGCCCCCGCCCCGGCGGTGGTCCTGGTGGCGGTGGCCGTCCCGGCGGTCCGGGTGCCCGTGGCGGCGCTCCGGGCGGTCCCCGTCCGGCCGGCGGTGCCCCGCGCGCCGGCGGCGGTCCGCGTCCGGGTCCCGGTGCGGGCTTCGGTCCGCGTCCGGGCGGCGGCGCTCCCGGTGGCGGCGGCCCCGGCGGTGGTGGCGGCGGCTTCGGCGGTCGTCCCGGTGGTGGCGGCGGCGCAGGCCGCGGTGGTCGCGGTTCCGGCACGCAGGGCGCCTTCGGCCGTCCCGGCGGTCGTGGCCCGGCCCGTGGCCGCAAGTCGAAGAAGCAGCGGCGTCAAGAGTTCGACAACATGCAGGCCCCGTCGATGGGCGGCGCGATGCTGCCCCGTGGCAACGGGCAGGTCGTCCGGCTGACCCGCGGTTCGTCCCTGATGGACCTCGCGGAGAAGATCGGCGCCAACCCGGCGGCCCTGGTGCAGGCGGCCTTCGCCATCGGCGAGATGGTCACCGCGACCCAGTCGGTCAACGAGGAGATCCTGCAGCTGATCTGTACCGAGATCGGCTTCGAGGTACAGATCGTCTCGCCCGAGGAGGAGGACCGCGAACTGCTCGAGTCCTTCGACATCGAGTTCGGCGAGAACGACGGCGGCGACGACGACTTGATGCCGCGCCCGCCGGTGGTCACCGTCATGGGGCACGTCGACCACGGCAAGACCCGCCTGCTCGACGCGATCCGCAAGTCCAACGTGGTAGCGGGCGAGGCCGGCGGCATCACCCAGCACATCGGCGCCTACCAGGTCACCGCCGAGATCGGCGACGGTGAGCGCAGGATCACCTTCATCGACACCCCGGGCCACGAGGCGTTCACCGCCATGCGTGCCCGTGGCGCGAAGGTGACCGACATCGCCGTGCTCGTCGTCGCGGCGGACGACGGTGTGAAGCCGCAGACCATCGAGGCGCTCAACCACGCCAAGGCGGCCGAGGTGCCGATCGTGGTCGCGGTCAACAAGATCGACAAGGAGGGCGCGGACCCGCAGAAGGTGCGCGGCCAGCTCACCGAGTACGGCCTGGTCGCCGAGGAGTACGGCGGCGACACGATGTTCGTGGACATCTCAGCCCGCGAGAACATCGGCATCCAGGACCTGCTCGAAGCGATCGTGCTGACCGCGGACGCGGCGCTGGACCTGCGGGCCAACCCGCACCAGAACGCCGAGGGCGTCGCGATCGAGGCGCACCTCGACCGTGGCCGCGGCGCCGTGGCCACCGTGCTGGTGCAGCGCGGCACGCTGCGGGTCGGCGACACCATCGTGGTCGGCGACGCGCACGGCCGGGTGCGGGCGATGCTCGACGAGAACGGCAACAACGTCGAGATCGCCGACCCGTCGCGTCCGGTCCAGGTGCTCGGCATGACCTCGGTACCCGGCGCCGGCGACACCTTCCTGGTGGTCGAGGAGGACCGGGTCGCCCGGCAGATCGCCGAGCGGCGCGCGGCCCGCGACCGCAACGCGCTGCTGTCCAAGCGGCGGGTGCGCGTCTCCATGGAGGACATCGGCAGCGCCTTCGCGGCCGGCGACATCCAGCAGCTCAACCTCATCATCAAGGGTGACGTCTCCGGTTCGGTGGAGGCCCTGGAGGACGCGCTGCTCAAGCTGGACGTCGGCGCCGAGGTCGACCTGCGGATCATCCACCGCGGCGTCGGCGCGATCACGGAGTCCGACGTGGACCTGGCGCTGACCAGCGACACCATCATCATCGGCTTCAACGTGCGGGCGGACGGCCGGGCCAAGTCCAAGGCCGACCGCGAGGGCGTGGAGATCCGGTACTACTCGGTCATCTACCAGGCGATCGAGGAGATGGAGGCGGCGCTCAAGGGGATGCTCAAGCCGGAGTACGAGGAGGTGCAGCTGGGCACCGCGGAGATCCGCGAGGTCTTCCGCTCCTCCAAGTTCGGCAACATCGCCGGTACGCTGGTGCGCTCCGGCCTCATCCGCCGCAACGCCAAGGCCCGGCTCATCCGGGACGGCGCGGTCGTGGCGGAGAACCTGGCGATCGAGTCGCTGCGCCGGTTCAAGGACGATGCCACCGAGGTCCGCGAGGGCTTCGAGTGCGGTATCGGCCTCGGCTCGTTCAACAACATCCAGGTCGACGACGTGATCGAGACCTACGAGATGCGGGAGAAGCCCCGCGTCTAATCCGTGCCGGTGCCCGGGATCGCCGTTGAGGTGGTCCCGGGCACCGTTCGGTTGATCGGCCGGCGCACCGGCCGATTCATCGTTCTGAGATAACTGCCGCACCGACGTAACGCCGCACCCCGTAGCTACATCGCATCCCCTGGGCCGGGTTGGCCCCGATGACACTGGTGTTCACCGGAACCCTGACGCTCGACCTGCTGCTCGGCGACGTGCATTCGCTCAAGGAGAAACGCGGGTTGATCCGGCCGGTGCTGGCCGAGCTCAACCGCCGCCCGGCCGTCGGCGCCGCCGAGGTCGGCGCGCAGGATCTGCACCGCCGGGCCATTTTGGGCGTCGCCGTCGTGGCGGGCTCGCATCAACGGGTGGTGGACCTGTTGGATGACTGCGAGGGCGCGGTGGCCTGGCGGCCCGAGTTCGAGCTGCTTTCGGCGCGCCGCCGCGTCCGCAGCGATGAAGACGACTGACACACAGAACCACCAGACCGGTGGGGTGGATGAGACACCGCCGGACCGGCGCACAGGACAGGAGCGGGAAGATGGCGAACAACACCGCGCGCGCGGCCAAGCTGGCCGACCGGATCAAGGTAGTGGTGGCCGAGACGCTCAAGGCCCGGATCAAGGACCCGAGGCTCGGCTTCGTCACCATCACCGACGCCCGGATCACCGGCGACCTGCGCGAGGCGACTGTCTTCTACACGGTCTACGGAGACGAGACCGAGCGCTCGGAATCCGCGGCCGCGCTGGAGTCGGCCAAGGGGATCCTGCGCAGCGAGGTCGGCCGGCAGACCGGGGTGAAGTTCACCCCGACCCTCGCCTTCATCGCCGACGCGATCCCGGAAGGCGCGAAGCAGATCGACGAGCTGCTGGCGCGGGCGGCCGAGGCCGACGCCAAGGTGCACGAGGTGGCCAAGGACGCGAAATACGCCGGCGAGCCCGATCCGTACCGCGCACCGCGGGCCGCTGACGACGAGGACGGCGAAGACGAAGACGCCGGGGAAGAGTGAACCGCGGCGGATGAACAGGGCGGATCAGTAGCAGGGGCGGAGCAGAACTTGACGCGCGACGAAGGGCGCCCAGCGCCGCCGGACGGCCTGGTCATCGTCGACAAACCGGCCGGTTGGACCTCGCACGACGTCGTCGCGCGGATGCGCCGGCTGGCCGGGACTCGCCGCGTCGGGCACGCCGGGACGCTGGACCCCATGGCCACCGGCGTGCTCGTGCTCGGCATCGAGAAGGCGACTCGGCTGCTCGGCCACCTCGCCCTGACCCGCAAGGTGTACGACGCGACGATCCGGCTCGGTCAGACGACCGTGACTGACGACGCGGAGGGCGAGGTGACCGCGGCCGCATCGACCGAGCGTCTGGCGGATGCGGACGTGCTCGCCGCGGTCGGCCCGCTGACCGGCGAGATCATGCAGGTGCCCTCATCGGTGTCGGCGATCAAGGTCAACGGCGTGCGGTCGTACGCGCGCGTGCGCTCGGGCGATGAGGTGAAGCTCGCCGCGCGGCCGGTCACCGTGTACGAGTTCACGGTGCATCAGATCCGGCGGGCTAAGGCGCAGACGGATGTCATCGACCTCGACGTCACGGTCGCATGCTCCAGCGGGACGTATATCCGAGCGCTGGCTCGTGACCTCGGCGCGGCCCTCGGCGTCGGCGGGCATCTGACGGCCCTGCGGCGGACCCAGGTGGGCCCGTACGGGCTCGCACAGGCCCACACGCTCGACGAGCTGGCCGAGGTGGCGGCGCAGGCTCAGCCGCTGCCGGTGCTGTCTCTGGCGGCCGCTGCGGCGGTCGCCTTCCCCCGCTACGACGTGGACGGCGAGCAGGCGAAGACGATCGCGCACGGCGGCTTCCTGCCCTCGCCCGGTCTGGGCGAGGGTCCGATCGCGGTGTTCGGCCCGGACGGCGCTTTCCTCGCCCTGGTAGAGGAACGCGGCGAGCGGGCCAAACCGATCGCAGTTTTCGTATAACCCGTATAAGCCGGATTTCGGGGTTGGCGGGCTACCCGGTCACTGCTGCGGCGGGTTCGACCACGGGTCAGCGGGCTGATCCTGCGGCTGTTGCGGCGCGCCGGCCTGGCCGGGAGCAGACGGCATCGGCTGCTGCCCGGGCATCGCGTACGGGTACGGATACGGGGCGGCGCCGGGCGCGCCGTACTGCGGCGGCTTGAAGTACGGACGCGACTGCTTGTTCCACAGCAGGACGATCGCGGCCAGGCCGACGATCCAGGTGATGACGCCGATGGTGACGCCGATTCCGGACGCCTTCTGTGCCGAGAACGGCCCGGAGCCGCCGGCCGAGGCGGCCAGCAGGCCGATGATGCTCAGGCAGCTGATGCCGAAGAACACCGTGGCGGTGATCCGGGCCCAGTTCTTCCCATTGCGATTCGCGAAGGCCATCCAGACCCACAGCCCGACCTCGATCAAGCCGAACACCGCGGCGAAGGCGACGCCGGCGTGCACCGCGCTGTCGACCTTCGTGCTGGAGTAATCCGGGTGCTGGGTACGGATCGTGTCCCGGATCGTGGAGGTCTGGGTGAGCCCGATGATCGCGCCGATCAGGGTCAGGCCCGCGCCGGCCAGCATGAGGTAGAACGCGTTCTGTACGGTCCGCGGAGCGGGCGGTTTGGCGGGCATCCCGCTCTGACCGGGATACTGGGGGTAGGCCGGATACTGTCCAGCCGGCGGATAGGCCATGACGACGGGGTCCCCTCGTGTGAGTGTGTGCGGTCGAACATCGTAGAACCCAGGTCCGATGGGCGACAGGGGCGGCCGGTGCGGATCGCTCAGGGCGATCTGGCAAGGTTGGACAGCGACGGTGACGAAATCTGGAGGAGTGACGGTCCATGGAGCGCTGGCACGGCTTGTCCGAGGTGCCCCCGGGTTGGGGCGTGCCCGGCGGCTGCGTCGTCACCGTCGGCTTCTTCGACGGTGTCCACCAGGGCCATCAGCGGGTTGTGCGCCGGGCGGTCGACCTCGCCAGGCAGCGCGGGGCCGCGGCCGTCGCGCTGACCTTCGACCCGCATCCGAGCGAGGTCGTACGGCCCGGTACCCA
Organism: Actinocrinis sp.; assembly: GCF_035605935.1. Taxonomy (GTDB): domain Bacteria; phylum Actinomycetota; class Actinomycetes; order Streptomycetales; family Catenulisporaceae; genus Actinocrinis. Next base: position 13,546 of record NZ_DATNGK010000303.1, read on the forward strand.
TCCGCCGCTGCTGTCAACCCCGGCGCACCGGATGGACCTGATGCAGGCGCTCGGCGTGGACGCGGTGCTGGTGCTCCCGTTCACCGTGGAGCTTTCAAAGCTGACGCCGGAGGAGTTCGTCCAGCAGGTGCTGGTGGACCGGCTGCATGTGATCGGCGTGGTGGTCGGGCAGAACTTCCGGTTCGGGCACCGCGCGGCCGGGACCGTGGAGACTCTGGCCGAGCTGGGCAAGCACTACGGCTTCACCGCCGAAGGGCTGCCGCTGGCTGCTCCGGGAGCGGGCGGGGAATCAGGCACCGAGGCGCGATTCTCCTCCACCGACGTGCGCCGGATGGTGCTGGCCGGGGACGTGGAGACCGCCGCGCGCCGGCTCGGCCGGCCGCACCGGGTCGAAGGCACGGTCGTGCGCGGCGCGCAGCGCGGCCGTGAAATGGGCTTCCCGACCGCGAATGTGGACACGCCGCCGCACACCGCGATCCCGGCCGACGGCGTCTACGCGGGCTGGCTCGTCGTGGACGGCGAGCCGCTGCCCGCCGCGATCTCGGTCGGCACCAATCCGACCTTTGCCGGAACCGCGCGCACCGTCGAGGCCTACGCGATCGGCCGCACGGACCTGGAGCTGTACGGCAAGTACGTCGCGGTCGACTTCCTGGCCCGGCTGCGCGGCCAGGAGCGGTTCGACTCGATGGAAGAACTCATCAAGCGGATGAACCAGGACGTCGAAGAAGCGCAGCAGCTGCTGGCGGCGTCAGGCGATGGCGAGGAAGCGGTCGAGCACCCGGCAGCCGAAGTCGAGGGCTGAGATCGGCACTCGCTCGTCCACGCCGTGGAACATCGCGGCGAAGTCCAGGTCCGGGGTCAGCCGCAGCGGAACGAAGCCGTAGCCGCGCATCCCGCCCTTGCCGGAGCGGTCAAGTGAGGCGAAGGTCTTGTTGTCGGTGCCGGCGGATAGGCAGTAAGGGACGGTTCGCGCGGCCGGGTCCTCGGCGCGCAGCGCTTCGAGCATCGCGTCGACGATCGGCGCGCCGAAGGGTGCTTCGACCGAGCGGTCGTGGTGAATCGCCTCGCGGGTGACTCCGGGTCCGGCCAGCTCGTCGATCGCGGCCAGGAACTCCTCCTCGCCGCCGGGCAGGAAGCGGCCGTCGATCACGGCGGAAGCCCGCTCGGGAATGACATTGCTCTTATATCCGCCATCGAGCATGGTCGGGTTCGCGGTGTGCCGCAGGGTGGCGCCGACGAAGCGGGCCAGCGGGCCGAGCCGCTCGACCGCGGCCTCGGGATCGGCCGGATCGAACGGCACGCCCAGGGCGTCGCAGACCTCATTTAGGAAATCGCGAACGGTCGGGATCAGCGTGGTGGGGAAGCGGTGCTCGCCGATGCGCGCGACGGCCGCGGCGATCGTGGTGACGGCGTTCTCGTCGTTGAGCATCGAGCCGTGCCCCGCCCGGCCGCGTGCGGTCAGCCGCATCCAGGACAGGCCCTTCTGCGCGGTCTCGATCAAGTAGAGGCGCAGATCGGGCGAGATCTCGTAGGAGTAGCCGCCGACCTCGCTGATCGCCTCGGTACAGCCGTCGAACAGCTCCGGGTGCTTTGCGGCCAGGAACTTCGCGCCCTGATTGCCCCCGGCCTCTTCGTCGGCGAGGAAGGCGAGCACCACGTCCCGGCGCGGCCGGCGGCCTTCGCGCACCATGCGCCGCACGACGGCGAGCGTCATCGCGTCCATGTTCTTCATGTCCACGGCGCCGCGGCCCCAGACCAGACCGTCGCGCACCTCACCGGCGAAGGGCGGCACCGACCAGTCCGCGGCGTCAGCCGGCACGACATCGAGATGCCCGTGCAGCAGCAGCGCGTCCGCGGCGGGGTCGCTGCCCGCGAAGCGGGCCACGACGGAAGCGCGCCCCGGCTCGGATTCGAAGATCTGCGGTTCGAATCCCGCCTCGGCGAGCCGTTCGGCGACGTACTCGGCGGCGGGCCGCTCGGGCTTGACCGGGTTCGAGGTGTCGATCCGGATCAGATCGGTGAGAAGACCGACCACTTCGCCGTAGGACGCTTCGTCGGGGTGCATGTCCATGGCCACCACCGTACCCAAGCCGATCACCACGCGCCGAACCGTTTGCAGCGGCGAGCCGCCCTCGCGCTTAGCGGGTGCGCTCCCCGAATCCCTGCGCGACCTGTGCGGCCAATTCGAGGTAGGCGTCCGCGGTGGCCGGGCGCAGCATCTCCAGGTCTATCTCGGCGCCGGTGCCCAGGTGCGGGTCGAACGGGATTGGCACGACGGCCCGGCAGCGGGCGGCGAAGTGGGTGATCAGCTGGTTCAGGTCGAATTCCTTGGCCGAGGGCCGCACCCCGGAGATCACGGTGACCGAGCGGGAGACCAGGTCCTGGTAGCCGTGCGCGATCAGCCAGTCGAGGGTGGTTGAGGCAGAGTTGCCGCCGTCCACCGAGGGGGTGGAGACCACGATGAGCTGATCGGCCAGCTGCAGCACGCCGCGCATCGCGGAGTAGAGCAGGCCAGTGCCCGAGTCGGTGAGGATGATCGAGTACTGGCGCTGGAGCGCGCCGAGGATTCGGCGGTAGTCCTCGTCGTTGAACGTGGTGGACACAGCCGGGTCGACGTCGTTGGCCAGGATTTCCAGCCGGCTGGGAGCCTGCGAGGTGAAGCGGCGCATGTCCACGTAGCTCTGGATCGAGGGCAGGGCCTGGAGCATGTCGCGGATGGTGGCGCCGGTTTCCCGGCGCACTCGACGGCCGAGTGTGCCGGCGTCCGGGTTGGCGTCGACGGCGATGACCCGGTCGCCGCGGTTCCAGGCGAGGGTCGCGCCGAGCGCGGTGGTGGTCGTGGTCTTGCCGACGCCGCCCTTGAGCGAGATGACCGCGATGCGATGGCAGCCGAGCAGCGGCGTGCGGACGCGTTCGAGCAGTTCCGCGCGATGCGCCTCGGCCTTGCCCGGAGCGGGTTTGATCAGGCCGCCGGTGGCCGAGCGCACGGTCTTGCGCCAGCCGGTGCGGGCGACCGGCTCGGCCTTGCGCACGAGGCGGTCGGAGGTAAGGTCCTGCGACGCCTGGAGCCCGAGCGGGAGGCCTGCGCCTGGCAGTGGTGCCTGCTGCTGGCCGGGGTAGCTTCCGGGCCGCTGCGCATACGGGTTCTGACCCGGTTGCGGCGGGTACGGGGGCTGATACGCAGCGGGCGCGGTCGTACCGGGCGGAGGCTGGTACTGGCCGTAGTGCGGCGGCTGGTATTGCGGGTTCTGCGGTTGGTGCTGGGACTGGGGTTGGGGTTGGTTCTGTGGCGGGTGCGGATTTTGCGGCGGCTGGAGCTGCGGTGCCGGCGGCCCGAGCCTTGGTCCGGGCGGCGGGCCGCCTGTCACGCCGCCTTGATACAAGGGCTGCGGCGCCGAGCCTTGCGCAGGCGGCGGTTGCAGCGGCTGCGGTGGTTGCGCGACCGGGGCACCCGCGCCCGGATTCTGGGCGTTGGGTCCTTGAGGGTTCTGAGTCGGCGGGGCCCATGGCGCGCTGCTCGGCGGACCGGGAGGCGTATTCGGAGTGGTCGTCGCTGGGGCGTTGGGCACGCGCGGGATGAGCTGAGTGGATGGCGGCACGTTGATGGGCGCGGGGGCCACTGGCGCTGGCGGCAGGGGCGCTGGGGGGCGCGGCGCTTGCAGTTGCGGCGGCTGAACCGGCTGCGGCTGGTTGGGTTGCGGGGGTGGCGGCGACGCCTGCGGCGCAGTTGGCGGCGGCGCGAGGGGAGGTGGCGCGGCGGAGGTTCCCGGCGACGCTCCGTTGGCTGGAGGAGGAGGACTGGCCTGCCACGAATTCGTCGCGGGCGGGGCCACGTTCCAGCTGCCGGAGCGGTCAAGCTGGGCCTGAGGTGGCTGTGGCTGCGGTGACTGCGCCGCAGACGGTGGCGGCGCAGACGGTAGCGGCGGGGGTGGTGGCGCTGGGGATGGCGGCGGTGCGGACGGTGACGTGGTGGGACGTGTTGGGGACTGCGCAGGCGGCGGGGGCGGCGGGGGAGCAGCCGGACCCGAGCTTGGCCGTGGAGCCTGTGGCGTGGCGAGCTGGCCGAAGTGTGGACCAGGCGTGTCGGCGTGTGCGCCAGCAGCGTCGGGCGGCACCGGACGGCCGATCGGTGGGGGCGGCGCGACTGGCTGCTTGACCGGAGGCGCAGGCGGCTGCGTCGAAGGGTTCGCCGGTGCCACAGCGGGCTGAGCGCGCGGCGGCGGCGGGGGAGGAGGCGCGGCGGATTGAGCCGCCGGCCGAGCAAGCTGAATGAACGGGGGCCCCGACGACGGCTGCTGAGTGCTCGGTGCCTGCGGGCCTTGGTGCTGGCTTTGACCCTGCGGGGGCGACGTGGGCTGCGGAGGCGCAGGCTGTGGCGGCGCGACTTGCGGGGGTCCGGCCTGCGGCGGTGCGGCCTGCGGACGCGGCGGCTGCTGATTCGGCAACGGGATGAACGGCGGCCCCGACTGAGCTGCCTGCGGTGCTTGCGCACCAGACTGTGCGGTCACGAACTGTCCCGGACCTGGGCTCGGACTCGGGGGCGGCGGCGGTGTTTGCGGCGCGGCGTGCGTCGGAGGCTGCGGCACCGCCGGGGGCGCCTGTGGGGGCGTCGCGTGGGAAGCCGTCTGTGATGCCGGCCCCGGTTGACTCGGACCACCCTGCGACGTGGGCTGCTGCGCGGACGGCGCGTTCGGGCCGCCGGACTGCTTGTACCAGTCCGGGGCCGTGTAGACCGGTCCGGCCCAGTCCTCATCCTCGGGACTGTCGCCGAAACCGTGCTCGCCGCTCACTGCCGCCACCGCCACCCTCCAGATCCACCGTTGGCACAACTGTAGTCAGGCCGCCACCCGCTACGGAATGCGTGGCGAATCGGTGTGATTCGAACGCAATCGGACTGACGGGACCGGTGCGGCGCAACGCGGCAGGTGGTGCCGAACGCGAGCGTCAGTCAGTCCATCCGGCGCGGAGCACCGATCAGACCGGCCTCCAACTGCGTCGGCATACCGTAGACGTACTGCCTACCGTGGCGCGCGCACCACAACGTCAGCTCGTCCGGTAGTCCCGGCAACGCCTGCATGTCCTCGTTGCCGAGCCGCACCACGCGCGCCGCCAGCTGGGCCTCCTGCGGCGAGATCCGTTGCAGGGCCACCAGATCCGCGCCGACCAGCTGGCCCGCGTAGCCGGGGTCGAGGAACGGCAGCAGCGTCAACGTGGTCTGCCACGGGGTCTTCGGCTGCGCGAGGCGCGGCGGCCGGGCGCCGCAGTCACGGATGAGCAGCACCGGACTGGTGGAACTCGCGCCGAGCGCGCCAACCCGGCGCACCGGTACCAGCGCCACGATCTGCTGCCCGCCGCCGGCGTTCTGCGCCAACGCGTTCCACAGCTCCGGCCGCGCCGTCTCGATCACGATCCGCGCCCCGGTCGCCGCCGCGCGCAGCGCCAGCAGTTGCGCCAGGTACGAGCCGGCTACCAGCGCGCCGTCCACCGGACGCGGCCGGAACAGACCGAGAACCGCCGGCTGACGATGCGGGTCGGTGCCGATCACCACGCCGTCATCGCCTACCGGCAGACTCAGCGCATTGAGTTGATCGGCCTCGAGGATGTGCCGCTCGTGGCGCGGGCCGCGCACCGGCAACAGCCTGGACTCCTCCGCGCGAGAAGGCCGGGCGGCCACGACCAGCCGCGGTCCCTGCCCGGTGCCGCTCATGCTTCCCCTCCCAGCGGAATCGTCGCGACCAGGCCGGGCAGCTGCTCGCCGTCCAGCCGCGTCAGGTGCGCCCCGGCCTTCGCCGCGCGCTGCTCCAGCGTCTTCGCCGCTTCGGCGAGCTGCGCCTCGGAGCGCGCCGCGACGCGCACGTGCGCGCTGAAGCCCACCGAGCCGCCGGTGCCGCGGGTCGCGGTGACCGCGAAGCTCGTCGCCAGGGTCGGCACGCTCGTCAGCGCGGCGATCAGATTCGGCGTGCTGTCCGAGGCCAGTTTCGGCAGCTTGTCCACCCAGTACGTGGTGTGGAAGCGATCGTCACAGCGCCAGGTGCGCTTGGACTCCGCGGTGCGGTGCGTGGTGCCCGCCGATCGCGGCGTCGTGCCCACCTGCGGGTTGACCGCGCAAGCGGTGCCCAGCGCGGTGATCAGCTCCGGCTCGCTCAGCGGCGCCGCATCGAAGCCGGCGCCCTCCAGGTCGCTGGCCACCCGCTGCACCGCGGTCAACAGCGTGCGCTGGGTGCCGACGGCGCCGCCGCCGCGGGCCTCGATCGCGCCCGCGGCCTCCTGCGGATCCAGCCGCACCGCGACCCAGGTGGTGCGCTGCCCCGGAACGTCGCCCATGACCTCCTGGTACGAGCGCACCGCCAGCGCGTGCGGCGGTAGATGCGGCGCGGGGGCCGGCTGCGTGTGCGTGACGATCTGAACGCAGGAGGCTGACAGCCTGTCGTCGGCCAGCACCCCGGCGATCGCGCCGAGCGGCAGCGGCTGCGCTGTACGCGCGGCGCGCAGCGGTTCGGTCCGGCTGCTGACCCGGATCACCGCGGTCAGAAACGTCCCGTCGCCGATCATGCCGACCGGCTCGCCGCTGCGGCTGCTCACCGTCACGGTCCGCAGCCCTGGGAAGGTTTCACGCAGCGGCGCGAGCGCGGCCTCGCCGCCCGAGGCGTCAACACGCTGCGAACGCCGCTCTCGGTACTCGCCGCGCACCAGCGACATCTGGCCGAGCCAGCGCCCGTGGCTGCCGGCCAGCGCGCCGACGACACACAGTGCCGCGATCGGCAGCGTGAGCGCGACCCAGAACGTGTGCTTTGTCAGTACCGGCACCGCGATCAGGGCTACTGCGGCCTCGAGGAGTACCAGCCGGATGACCTGAAGCCGCCCGATCCGGCCGGGCCGCGGATAGATCGCGGCCTGGGCGCGCGCGGAATTGCCGCGCTGGGTACTGGCGCCGCCAGGCTGCTGCCGCGCGGCGTCGCGGCTGCCGTTACGGCCGCGCTCGCCGTCGCCGCGCCGCCCGGAATTGTGCCCACCGTCCGGTGGGCCGGGATTGTACGGACCGTTCGATCCCCGATTGGTCGCCGCCGTAGCCATCGTCCCTCGCGCCTGCCCCCATGCTGTCGCCCGGAGCGCTGCCCCAGGTCGTTCCGTCGCTGGAACCGGAATTGCACCGCTACCGTACTTCGTCCGCACCGCGGAACTCCACCGTCGATCTCAGATCCTGTGGATAACTTTCGGGACACGGTGCGCACCGCCGCGCGACTCGGCGCGGTCAAGCGCTCACGCCAGGCTCGGGGCCGCGGAGTCGGTGCGAAAGAGGGTACCGTGTGCACCGCCGTACTCTGTGATACAAGGGGTCGCACTACGCGCGAGCACGGCGCAGTCAAGGAACCAACTTCACCGCGGCAACGCAGCAGTCGTACGTCATTCATGGGGGCGAGGGGTAGAGCATGGCTACTCGCAAAGACCAACTCGACGCGTTCGTATTCGCGCGCAGGCGGATGGTCGCGAACCTGGTGGCGCCCTCGCCCACCGGCAGCGACGAGGCCGCGCCCCGCCCGGTCAAGACCTTCTTCACCTCCGCGATCCTCAGCGCCATCGCGGTAGCCGGCGTGGCCGTGCTGGGGGTGTTCAAACCGGCCGCGCCGAGCGGGTGGGAGGCCGGGCTGGCGGTCGACAGCTCGTCGGGAGCCGCCTACGTGTACTCACCGCAAGACAAGCAGCTACATCCGGTGGTGAACATCACATCCGCGCGGCTGCTGCTCGGCACCAATTTCAAGAAGTTCGACGTGCCGGACAGCGTCATCAACGGACCCGACACGACGATCGGTGCGCCGATCGGCATTCTCAATGCGCCCCCGGACGTACCCACCGCGGGCAACGTCGATCTGAAGCAGTGGACACTCTGCCTCGACTCGGCGAATCACGGCGACCAAAGGCAACCTAACGGCAAGACGATCCTCGAGGTCGGATACGGCGCCGGCTCGGACAGCACGGCGCTGCAGAACACGGCCGTCGTCGTGCACGATCCGAATAACACGAACTATCTGATCGACGGCGACTACGCCTATCCGATAAGCCAGGACAACGCCGTCACAAGCCAGCTCGTTCAGATCTCCGTCGACCCCGGCCATGGCGCCGGACCCTGGGTGTCCAACGCCTGGCTCAAGGCATTCCGCCCCGGCAGCCAGTTGCAGCTGCCGAGCGTCGCGGGCCTGGGCGACCCGGTCACCCAAGCAGGCCAGATCGGCACGAACATCGGCGACTATGGCACCGCGCTCGGCGACAACGGCCAGCAGAGCGGTTACTACATCCAGACCCTGGATGGCTTGGTCCAGGTGAACCCGTTCGTCTATTCGCTCTACAAGGTCGGCCCCGCGGGCAGCAACAAGCACGTGCACCAGCTGTCCCTCACCGGCGCCCAGGTTCTCAACGCAAAGCCGAGGCCCGAGCTGACGTCGCCGACCTCGCTGCTGAACGCCGGGAACGATTGGCCGCAGAACGTGGTCACGCTCCTGGATGCCGATGGGACGAGCCCGGGTTTCGGTGTGCTTTGCGCCGGTTTCTCCGCCGGCTCCTTTGACGGCGATCCGCCGCACATCGCGCTGTATTACGGCACGCACTTGCCGCAGCCGTTGCCCACCGGAATCACCGTGCAGGGCTCCGGCCAGAGTGCCGCGGACTACGTTCTGGTCAAGGCGGGCCACGCCGCGCTAGCCCGAGAGGTGAGCGGCGGCAACAACCTCAACAGCGGATCGCAATATCTGGTAACGGAAACCGGCATTCGGTACTTGATGACGCCGAGCGCGAGGCTGGTCGGCGCGGCCGCTGACGCTCAGCCGGTCAGCGCCGCGCAGATGCTGCAATACGACAAGGTCGAGGTGACGAAGGTCCCGCAGAGCTGGATGAGTCTCGTGCCGACCGGCCCGCCGCTGAACCCGGCGGCGGCCGGCGGCCCCCCATCGCTCGCGAGCAATTGAACCGGTTGACGGTATCGGCGCGTGGTCGGGGCTGAAGTGCGAGCAGGGACGGCGGGTGGCGTGATGACCGGACGGAACGGACACCGGCGGCGGGCCGGAACGCGAGCGTGCGCGGCGGGAGCCTCCGCGCTGCTCACGATGGGCGTGTGTGGGTTCGCGCCTGCCGCAGCGCTCCCGAAATCCGGCTTCGCGGTAACGGCTTCCACGCGCTCCACGTTGGCGGACGACACCAACTGCACGAAGAAGGACAGCCCGGCGGTCGGTAATCAGAGCGCGACGCCCTGGGAGATCTCGTACGCGAACACGCAGTCGTCCGCTCAGTTCGGGGACGGCTCAGGGGTCAAGGTCGCGATCATCGACACCGGCATCGAGGGCGGCGACAGTCAACTGTCTCCGGCGATCGGCGGCGGACAGGACTTCAGCAAGAGCGGCGGCGTGTACAAGGCGGATGTCGACGGCCACGGCACCTTCGTCGCCTCGATCATCGCGGCGCAGCCGAAGCCCGGCCGCAACGGCATGGTCGGCCTCGCGCCAGGCGTCAAGCTTCTGATTTACCGGGAGGCCGGCTGCAACGTCCAGGGCGGCAATGACGAGCGCACGATGGCGAGCGCGATCGACGCGGCGGTGGCCGCGCATGCGCGCGTGATCAACATATCGCAGGCCGGATACATCCCCGACGACACGCTCAAGGCCGCGGTCGTGAACGCCTACCGAAACAATGTCCTGATCGTCGCCGCGGCCGGAAACTTCGGCGACAAGGACGCCACGGACCCCAACTCCAATGCCGATTACGGAAAAAATCCGACGACGTACCCGGCTGCCTACGTGCCGTATCTGCTCACGGTAGGCGCGGCGACTCAGGACGGTGGTGTCGCGAGCTTCTCCGAGACAGGGCCCTTCGTCAGCGTCATCGCACCAGGCGTCGGCGTCGGCGGGCTGTTCCCGGACGGGAAGGTTCATCTCGACGACGGCACCAGCTTCGCCGCGCCTTATGTCTCCGCGATCGCAGCGCTGTTGATCGCCAAGCATCCGGACTGGACGGTGCAGACGGTGATGCGGGTGCTGGAGGCGACCGCGAACGGCAACGGCTCATGGAACCGCGCGCAGGGCTGGGGCGAGGTCTCCGCGGTCGCGGCGCTCACTGCCGATCCGACTCACCTGACCGGCCTCTACGGCGCCGGTCCCAACGCCGATGGCCCGGCGCGAGCCAAGCCGGTGAGCCACGGCATTCCGATGCTGCCGATCGTGAACGCGGCCCCGGCGCAGGCGGAGGTCAACCAGCGTAAGGGCGCGTATATCGCACTCGGCGCGGCGATCTTGATCGTGATCGTCACGTTGGCCGGCACCTTCATCGCGCGGGACGCGCGCCGCCGCCGGATGATGCTCTAGGCCGTGTGTAAGAAGCATCGCCGGGGCCGCGACGCCTGCCACGCACGCTCGCTGCGTTGGCGAAGCCCCGGTGCCGCCAGGCACCTATCGGACACTGCCAGA
>NZ_DATNGK010000304.1:0-20797 GCF_035605935.1 Actinocrinis sp.
GGTGGCCAGGGCGAACCTGAAGTCGGCCGGTCTCGACGAGAAGGCCCAGGTGCGGGTCGGGCGCGCGGTGGACAGCCTGGCGGCCCTGGCGCAGGAGCAGCCGGAGCCGTTCGACTTCGTGTTCATCGACGCCGACAAGCCCTCGAACGCCGACTACCTGCAGTGGGCGCTGCGGCTCTCGCGGCCTGGCACGGTCATCGTGGTCGACAACGTGGTGCGGGACGGCAAGGTCATCGACCCGGACAGCTCGAACGAAGCCGTGCAGGGCGTCCGGCGGCTCGTCGACGTGATCGCGGCCGAGCCCAGGCTGACCGCCACCGCCATCCAGACCACCGGCGTCAAGGGCTACGACGGCTTCATCTTCGCGATCGTCGAGAGCTGATTCGGACGGACGGCGCGCGCCGCAGTGGATCTGATCATCAGACCACTGCGGCCCGGCGCGCGTGGCAGTCGGCAAGATGGTCGTCGACCAGCCCGCACGCCTGCATGAGCGCGTAGCAGGTGGTCGGGCCGACGAAGACGAACCCGGCCTTCTTCAGCGCCTTCGCCATGGCGGTGGAATCCGGCGTGATCGCCGGGATGTCGCCATCGCCGCGCGGAGCGGGGCCGGGTACCGCAGGGGCGAAGGACCAGATCAGCTCGGACAGCCCCCCGGCGAGCGTGGCGGCGGTGCGGGCGTTCGCGATCGCCGCGTTGATCTTCAGCCGGTTGCGCACGATTCCGGTGTCGGCGAGCAGGCGCTGCACGTCCTGCTCGTCGAAGGCCGCGACCTTCTCGATGGAAAAGTCCGCGAAGGCGGCACGGAACGCGGGCCGTTTGCGCAGGATGGTGAGCCAGGACAACCCGGACTGGAAGCCCTCCAGGCACAGCCGCTCGAACAGCGCGTCGTCCCCGTGCAGGGGCCGGCCCCATTCCTCGTCGTGATACGCAATGTAGTCCGGAGTTTCACCGACCCATGGGCAACGCGCGAGCCCGTCCGCACCGATGATTGCCGCCCGCTCGCCCTCGCCCATTTGCCCGCGTCCGTTCCTGTTGTGCCGTGCTGTGGTGATGCTTTGACAAATGCTGCCATCGGGTACCGACAAGATCACCGATGAGCCGACAAGATCGCCGCGTTCAGGATCGCTCGACGAGCCTGATCCGGATGGCGCGGAAGTGATCGGGCGCCTTCTGCAGGTCAGCCATTTTCGGGTCGCCGACGTTCAGTTGCGGTCCGATTTCCTTGTCCCACACGGACTTGAGGCGCGGGTCGCTGCGTAACGCGCTGAGCGCGCCGGCGTCCCCGCCGATGACGAGGGCATCGAGCCGTGCGGTATGCGGGAGAAGGATGCGCGCGGCGGTGTCAGCGGCGGCGGCGTACGCCTCGCGGGCTTGCCCTTCCCGCCGTCGCGCGAAGCGTTGCTGTGACCAGCCTCCCGCTTTTGTGCGGCCTTGCACGTGACGTGCCCCGACCTTGGAGTCGGTAAGTCGAAGACCCTCGAAGACGCCGACCGCGTAGCCGCCGCGTCGCACGAGCAGCACGCCGATCGTGCGCGAGGTGAGTGCGTGCGCGGCGAGGTCGGCGATCAGGGAGTCCGGGGCAGCGGTGTCAGCCGCAGTTGTGTCCAACACGGCGCTGACTAATGGCGGGAAGGGTACGCAGCACGTCGCGGTCGAGCCGTCCGCCGCCGTGAGCTCAATCGCCTGGCCACTGCACGCATCGTCGTCTGCGATAACGCGCGGCGGTTCGGCGAGCGCGCCGCCGTGCCGTTGCGCGAACCCATCGCACCAGCGCACGAAGCGGTTCGGGCCCACCTCGACCCACACTCCGCCGCCCGCCGCCGGTCTGCTCGCCATATCGGCAAACAGTACCGGCGCCGGGCGGCCGTCGATCCCGCCGTCGCTCCCCGCTGTCAGTTTCTCAAGCCGACTTGCCTCAGGACTTCGGCACCGCGATGAGCGAGAACTGGGTGCCGCTCCCGTCCATGACGACCGCCATCCGGCCGACCGAGGTGTCGAACGGGCCCTGGGCCACTGAACCGCCGTTGCGGGTGACGGTGGCGACTGCCTCGTCGGCGTCCGCGACGGAGAAATAGGTGTTCCAGAAGTTCGGGACATCCGCGGGAACCTCGGCGGGCTTCGCGCCGATGCCGCCGCGCACCTCGCCGTTGACCTTGAACATGTGGTACTCGCCGGGCCATTCCGGCATCGACTCATAGGTGTAGCCGAAAACCTGCTCGTAGAAGGAGCGGGCCTTGGCCGGGTCGTCGTTGAGATCCTCGTTCCAGGTGAACGCGCCGGGCTCGTTGGCCAGCTGTGAGCCGCGGTGTTCGCGGCCCTGCCAGATGCCGAAGGCGGCGCCGGTGGTGTCCAGGGCCAGCGCCATGCGCCCGGCGTTTGGTACGTCCATCGGCCCCATGAACACCTTGCCGCCGGCCTTCACGACGCGCGCGGCCACCGCATCCGCGTCGTCCGCCCACAGGTACGTCGTCCACACTGCGGGTCCGGGCTGGCCCGGCTGCTGCGGGCCGATCCCGGCGACCACCTTCCCGTCCTTCATGGCGAGGTTGTAGTGCCCGAACTCCTCGCCGCTGTCGTTGAACTGCCAGCCGAGCAGTTCCCCATAGAAGCGTTTGGCCTGCTCTAGATCGGGAGTCATCAGATCAACCCAGCAGGGTGTGCCCTCGTCGTACCCGGTGAACTCGACCATCGTCGGCCTCCAAGGTCGCCGCGGCGCATGGCGCCATCGCCACGCTGTGACCGCGGCTCAAGTCTGCTCCGAACCGGGATGGATTTCCCGAACGTCAGTCCGAACGGGTGAAGAGCGTTACAGCAGGTCGGCCGCGAGCTGGGCGCCGACACGTTCGAGCAGTTCGGCGGCGTTCGCCATAGAGCGCGCCGGATCCGGTTCCAGCGCGGTCAGCGGGTAGGCGGCCGCGAATCCGGCTTCCTCCACCTCGCGCGCGGTGAGGTCGAGCCTTCCGCAGACCGCTGCGACGGGCACGCCTCGCCGCTGCGCCGCGTGCGCGACGCCGGCCGGGGCCTTTCCGTGCAACGTCTGCCGATCGAGACAACCTTCGCCGGTGATCACGAGGCTCGCGCCGTCGAGCACCGCGTCGAACCCCAGCACGTCGAGGAGTACTTCGATGCCTGATTCGCGAGTGGCGCCGAGCATCGCCAGCGCGCCGAACCCGATGCCGCCGGCCGCGCCCGCACCGGATGACCGTTCCGCCCGCCCAGCCGCCTCGCCGATCGTGTGTGACAGGACATTGACGAGCTTGGCGAGTCCGGCTTCGAGCTCTGCCACATCGCGCGGACCGGCGCCCTTCTGCGGACCGTAGACCGCGGCCGCCCCATGCTCCCCCAGCAACGGGTTGTCGACATCGGAAGCCAGGACGACACGGGCGGTTTCGAGGCGCGGGTCCAAGCCGTCGAGTTCCACCGTCGAGAGCCGGGCCAGTGCTGCGCCGCCGCCGGGCAGTTCGCGGCCGTCCGCGTCGAGGAAGCGGGCACCGAGTGCGGAAAGCATGCCCGCGCCGCCGTCCGTGGAGGCGCTACCGCCGACGCCCAGCACAATCGTTTTCGCGCCCGCGGCGAGTGCTGCGCGAATGAGTTCGCCGGTGCCGTACGTTCCCGCGTCGAGCGGTGCGAGCCGCCCGTCAGGCAGTTGACGCAGTCCGGACGCTTCGGCCATCTCGACGACCGCTGTTTCGCCCCGCATCGCGAACGCGGCCCGCACTCGATTGCCCACCGGCCCGGTCACGGCGATCTCATGCCGCGCGAACCCGCTGGCCGTCGCGGCATCGACGGTGCCTTCTCCTCCGTCGGCGACTGGCAGGAGCCTGAGTTCGGCGGCGGGCGCAACGTGGCGGATGCCGGCTGCGAGGTGCGCCGCGACTTCGGCTGCGGTCGCGGAGCCCTTGAATTTGTCCGGGGCGATCACGACGCGTCGTGCGGCTGCAAGGTCCATGACCCCAACGTAGTGCCACAGTCACGCGCTCTCCGATTACGCTGCCTCCGATAACCCTCATCCGATTACCGCGCGGTCTCGGTGATCCGGCATTCTTGGGCCATGAGCACCACAACCGATCCGTTCGCGCGCCGCGTCGAGGACCGTGACGCCGCCCCGCAATTCGTGCTGCCTCTGGTGGTGCGCATCGAGCGGGACGCGCCGCCCGCGCGCACCGACGCGCTGGAGACGGCCGCGCGTGCGGTGCTCATGTTGCTGACCGATGACCGATCGGGCGGCGAGGGCGAGTGGGCGCAGGCGGTCTGCGACTGGCAGGACGGGCGCATCCGCAAGGTGGTGCGGCGGGCGCGCGGCGCCGAATGGCGGCGGGCCGAGGCGCTGCCCGGCATCACGGTCCGCGGAAAATCGGCCGAGGTGCGGGTTTTCCCGCCGGTGCCGCTGGACGCCTGGCCGAAGGACCTCGCCAGGCTTCAGGTGTCGGGCACGGACCTGGACGACCCGCAGCCCCCGGCCGCACCCGCGCCCGGCGAACCGGTGCTCTGGTTCAATCCGGGCGTGCAGATGACCGCGGGCAAGGCCATGGCGCAAGCCGGGCACGCGGCCCAGTTGGGCTGGTGGTCGCTGTCGGACGAGCGCGCTGCGCAGTGGCAGCGCGAGGGCTTTCCGCTCGCGGTGCGCACCGCCTCACGTGAGCAATGGTCACGGCTGGTAAATGACGACCTGCCGACCGTGCGCGACGCCGGCTTCACCGAGATCGCGCCCGGCTCGGTCACGGCCATCGCGCAGCTCGTACGATAGTGCCGAGTCAGGCGTCTGATACAGCTTCCAGGAACTCGATGCGGTTGCCGAACGGGTCGTGCGCATAGAAGCGGTCGTGGCCGGGGAAGTCGCCGTCCCACTCCACAGCCACACCGCACTCCTCAAGGCGCACGGCCAGGTTCTTCAGTCCCGCGATCAGCAGCGCCGGATGCGCCTTGCGCGCCGGAACGAACTGCGCTTCAACGCCGACATGCACGTCCACGCCGCCGCCGGTGAACCAGCAGCCGCCACGCGCCGCCAGAACCGGCGGCTTCGTCAGCTCACGCATGCCGAGCGTGTCTCGCCAGAACGCGCGCGAGGCGGCCTCGCCGCCTGGCGGGATGGACAGCTGGACGTGATGGACGCGGCTGAAGTCGTATGCGGGCACAGACTCGGACACGCGAACTCCCCGAGACTCGGCGATCTATTGACGTCAACTATCTTGACCTCAAGATACCGGCGCGTCAAGATACCGCTCGGGCTCGGTCGCTACAGGGTCAGCACGAGGCGTCCGATGGTGTCGCCGGCGGCGAGGCTGGCCAGTCCGTCCGGCACCTCCTCGAAGCTGAGTCGGCAGCTGACCAGCGGCGCGATCGCCCCGGAGGCGGCCAACCCGGTCAGTTCCGCGTGCGCGGCGGCGACCTGAGCCGGATCCTTCTCGCGGTAGAGGCCCCAGTGCAGGCCGACGATCGAGTAGTTCTTCACCAGCGCGTGATTGAGCGCCGGGGACGGGACGGTGCCGCTCGCGAAGCCCACCACCAGGATCCGGCCCTCGAAGGCGACGCACTTCGCCGAGCCCGTATACGCCTCTCCGCCGACCGGGTCGAACACCACGTCTGCGCCGCGGCCCTCGGTGACCTCCTTGACCACGGCGACGAAGTTCTGCGCCCGCCGGTCGATGACGACGTCCGCACCGAGCTTCGTCGCAGCGTCGGCCTTCTCCGGCCCGCCGACCACGGCGATGACGCGCGCGCCGGCAGCTTTGCCGACCTGCACCGCTGCGCTGCCCACTCCCCCGGCGCCCGCGTGCACGAGCAGCGTCTCGCCCGGTTGAATGTGCGCTCTGCGATGCAGGCCCACCCAAGCCGTCTGATACGCGATGTGCAGCGCCGCCGCCGCGTCGTCACTGAGCGAGGCGGGCGCGCGGAAGGTGTCGCTCGCATCCATCAGCACGTATTCGGCGAACGCGCCGCCGGGCAGGATCGGATTGCCGATCACCCGCTCGCCGACCGTCCAGCCCTCGACTGCCGCGCCGAGCGCCGCGATCTCGCCGCACAGCTCGAGGCCGGGTGTGAATGGCAGCGGCGGACGGATCTGGTAGAGGCCCAGACAAAGCAGCACGTCGGGGAAGTTGAGCGCGCTCGCCACGACCCGAACGAGCAGCTGCCCGGGCCCCGGCTCGGGCGTCGGCACCTCGGCCTGGCGCAACGCCTTGCGCGGTTCGGCGAGTTCGGTGACCTGCCAGGCTTTCATCCGGCGTGTCCTTTCGGTGCGGGACGAGGCGATAGAGCGCGATTCGGTACGACGCGACTAAGCGTCTGCTTAGAATGTGCGGGATTGCAACACGAGTAGACCGGGCGGGAGCAAGGAAAGCAGGTGAGCGGGCCGTTGCGTACCGATGACAGCGCTGGGGAGCTGGACACGGCGCCGGTGATCGAATCCGGCCTCGATGAGTCGGAGGCCCGGGATCTGGCGCAGGCCTGGCTCAATGAGCCGCTCGCTCCCGCGGCGCGCAGGCTGCTGATTGGCGCCGTGGAGGCGTTCGCGGCACGTGGCTATCACGCGACGGCGACCCGCGACATCGCGGCGCGCGCGGGGCTGAGCTCCGCGGGCGTCTACGTGCACTTCGCCTCGAAAGAGGAACTTCTCTACCAGATCAGCCTGATCGGGCATCGCGGAACCGTGCAGGTGGTGCGCGCGGCGGCGGCTCGCAGCGACGAACCGGCGCAGCGGCTGCGCGCCGTCATCAGCGCGATCACGGCTTGGCACGCGCGCTACCACACGACCGCGCGCGTGATCAATTACGAGATGGCGGCGCTGACCGAGCGGCACCGCTCGGATATCTCGACGCTGCGCCGCGAGATCGACGCGCTGGTCCGGCAGACCTTGGCGGACGGCGTGGCGAGCGGCGCGTTCGATGTGCCGGACGTGCGCGGCACCACGCTGGCGCTGCTCTCGCTCACTATCGACGTGGCGCGCTGGTTCCGCGCGACCGGCACCCGCGCGCCCGAGGAGTTGGGCGCGCTGTATGGCGACCTGGCGCTGCGGATGGCGGGTCATCGCGGCTGAGCTGTTCCGAGGTCGGTGACGGTGAGTTCGATGCCGAAGATGCCGGCCAGTTCCGCGATGGTGGCGGCCGGGGTGATGTGCCGGATAACGCCCATTCCCAGCCGCGCGGCGGGGCTGAGGTTGGTCGGCAGATCGTCGACGAACACGCATTCGGCCGGATCCAGAGCGACCTTCTCCGCGGCGAGCCGGTAAATCTCAGGGTCGGGCTTGCGCAGGCCCACTTGACCCGAGATGACCACCGCGTCGAACAGGTCGTTGAGCAACCCCTCCGGGTAACTCGCGGCGCCCCAGGAGTTGGAGACCAGCGCGGTGCGCACGCCGGCTCGGCGCAGTTGGCGGACCGCGTCGGTCATGGCGCGCTCCGGGCGGGTTCCGCCGAGCAGTCGCTTGATCAACCCTGCTGGCGAGACCCCGAGCAGCACGGCCAGTTCGTTCTCGAACACCGCATCGGCCGCGCCGCCGGTTTCCAGGCCGACCAGGAGCTTCGCGGCGCGCGGGTCGTCGCGCAGCAGCCGCGCCACCGCGAGCTGGTCCAATCCTTCGGTTTGCTCGAAAGCGGCGAAGGAGGCGAAGACGCTGGTGGTGAGCACGCCGCCGAAGTCGATCAGCAGGCCACGGCGGCCGGGGCCGTCGGGCGGCGGGGCGGAGATCATGCTCCCTACCTTCGTGGATAGACGCGACAAGAGTCAGCGAACATGCAGAGTCGGTGCGTATATGGATCACAGTGCGCACTAAGCGCTTGCTTAGCATCGCCGGGGCGGGCTGCGGGTGTCAACGCGGGGCGCGGTGACGCGGATGCCGATACCGGGGCGCCGCGAGGAGTAACCGGCCTTGACACCGCAGGGGTCGCACGAAAGGCTAAGCGAGCGCTTACCTACCGGAAGGGACGACCTGGCTGTGGCTTCGTTGGAGACTGGGTCGGCATTCGACCGTGCGCACTCGTTGGCCGGCCGGGTGGCCGTGGTGACCGGGGCCAGCCGCGGCATCGGCCTCGGCATCGCCCGGGAACTCGTGGCGCGCGGCGCGCGGGTCTGCATCACCGCGCGGGGCGCCGATGCGCTCGCCGACGCGGTGAAGGAACTCGGCGGCCCCGAGTACGCGCTGGCCGTCGCGGGGAAAGCCGACGATCCGGAGCACCAGCAGGAGGTGGTCGGCCGCGCGATGGAGGTCTTCGGGCGGTTGGACCTGCTGGTCAACAACACCGGGATCAACCCGGCGTTCGGTTCGATCCTGGATATCGAGCCCGCGGCGGCGGCGAAGATCCTCGCGGTCAATGTGCTGGCGCCGCTGGCCTGGGTGCGGCGGGCGCGTGACGCCTGGATGGGCGAACACGGCGGCGCGATCGTGAACGTTGCGTCGATCGCCGGGCTGCACCCCTCCCCCGGCATCGGCATGTACGGAGTGAGTAAGGCCGCGTTGATCCGGCTGACCACGGAGCTGGCGATGGAGTTGGGGCCGCGCATCCGGGTGAACGCGGTCGCGCCGGCCGTGGTGAAGACGAAGTTCGCGGCGGCGCTGTACGAGGGCCGCGAGGAGGAGGCCTCCGCCTCGTATCCGCTCAAGCGGTTGGGCGTGCCGGAAGACATCGCGGGCGCGGTCGCCTTCCTGCTCTCGGATGACGCGGCCTGGATCACCGGGCAGACGATGGTGATCGACGGCGGCATTACGCTCGGCGCCGGGTTCTAGAGGGCGTCTGATCCCATTTTGGGGTCTAACGTCACGCAATATCAGCGGTGGATTGCCGCAATTGTCGGGTACGGCACAGCGAATCGGCCAAGCGGCGGGCCTGGCAAGGCGCCGGAGCATCTTCATACCGGGTCGTCTGTGGATGTTTCGGCAACGCAGCCAGGGTCGTCGATCGGCCGATTCGCCCCCAAAATGGGATCAGACGCCCTCTTAGGGCCTGTTTGGAAAGTCTCGCCGGGGCCACGAGGCCTGACACGCACGGAGGAGAGACGATGAGTGAGACGAACGGCGCGCAGAGCGCGAGTCAGAGTTCGCATGCGCAGCTTCCGCCGGTGCGGTTGGCTGACGCCGGCGTGATCGTCACCGGCGCGGCGCGCGGGATCGGCGCGGCTTT
Source organism: Actinocrinis sp. (assembly GCF_035605935.1). GTDB lineage: Bacteria > Actinomycetota > Actinomycetes > Streptomycetales > Catenulisporaceae > Actinocrinis. The sequence goes on from NZ_DATNGK010000304.1 coordinate 9,117, forward strand.
GGCCCGTGCGTTCGCGGCTGAGGGCGCACGGGTCGTGGTCAATGACGTCGACGCCGACGGCGCTCGGGTGCTGGCGGAAGAACTCGGGGCCTTCGCCGTGCTCGGCGACGCGGCGACGGAAACCGGCGTCTCACTGCTCGTCAGTTCGGCGCGGGAACTGCTCGGCGAGATCGACGTCTACTGTGCCAACGCCGGCATCGGACCGGCCGGCACTGAGCAGGCTCCTGAGGATGTGTGGTCGGCGGCCTGGGAGGTCAACGTGATGGCGCACGTGCGCGCCGCACGTGAACTGGTCCCCGGCTGGCTGGAGCGCGGCTCGGGATGCTTCGTTTCCACGGTCTCGGCGGCCGGGTTGCTCACGATGCTCGGCTCGGCGCCGTATGCAGTGTCCAAGCACGCGGCACTCGCCTTCGCGGAGTGGCTTTCCGCGACTTACCGGCATCGCGGCGTGCGCGTCCACGCGGTCTGCCCGCAGGGTGTGCGGACCCGCATGCTGGAGGACGCGCTGCCCAGTGGTCAGGCGCTGCTGGCGGGGAACGCGATCGAGCCGGAGCAGGTCGCGCAGAGCGTCATCAGGGGTTTGAGTGAGGACAGGTTCCTGATTCTGCCGCATCCCGACGTCGCAGAGTATTACGCGGCCCGGGCCGCCGACCCGGACCGCTGGCTCGGCGGGATGAACAAGCTGCAGCGCGGCCTTGAGGACAAGTTCGGCAACTGAACCGAAGATGATCGGCGCACGTGCCCATCGAACGTGCGGCTCGATGCGGAAACCTGGGACGACAAAGGCAGAACCGTCGTCGAATTGAGCGGGGAACTCGACCTGTTCACCGCACCCTTACTGCGTGACCTGCTGCTCGGGCTCGCCGGCGACGGGAAGTACTTCCTGACGATCGAGATGAGCGGCCTGCGGTTCCTCGACAGCTCCGGGCTCGGCGTACTGGTCGGCGCGACGAAGCGGGCGGTGGCCGGCGGCGGCGCGCTGTGCCTGGTCGGCGCTCCGGAGCGGATGCTCAAAACGCTGAGAATCACCGGGCTGCTTCGGGTCATGCCCGCTTTCACCTCGCTGGAGGACGCGTTCGGCTGGCTGGACCGGCTGCACGCGAGTCGCGCGGCGGCGCACGGAGCCTATGGGGCCGCAGGTCCACGCGCAGAGGGCTGAGCCGGTGTAAGTTTCACAGCACGTTGACATCGCTTACGGCGCGCGGTCACCATCTTCAGTGCCGTTCCAGGCCCTTAGCGAGGGAGCGACCGTTGCGCGCCAAGCCGATCCGCACCAGAACCAGACGCCAGCTGACCATCCGGGCCGCGCTCGCGGCCTTGACCGCGTTCCTCACCGCGGCCGCGGTGGTGCTGGCGACGCAGAGCCCTGCCTCCGCGCTGACAGTCTCGGGCACGCCTTCGCCGGTCACCGGCAACGCGACGCATTTCGACGGGCTCGGGCAGCCTTACGGCGGCTGCGGAATGCCGCAGTCGAACCTGGAGACGCAGAACTTCATCGCCCTCAACGTGTTCAACACTCCGGGCGACTACAGCGCGCACACCCGGCCGGTGCCCGCGTCGCAGTCGAGCATCATGGGGATGTGGGACAACGGTCTCAACTGTGACCGCTGGGTGAAGGTCAGCATCGGCGACTACTGCACCGGCACCAACGACGGCGCGCAGAACGAGCCGTTCTGCCGCAACGGCTCGTGGGTCTCGGACAACCTGAACGGCGCCACGCTCGACATGATCGTCGCCGACAGCTGCGCCGACAGCAACGCCTGGTGCCGCGACGACCCGTACCACATCGACCTCAACACCAACTCGCTCGGCAACTTCGTGCTGGGCGGCTCGCCGGTGGGTTCCGCGCTGCTGAACAAGTGGAACAACCGGCAGGTCACCTGGCAGTTCGAGCAGGCGCCGAATTACACCGGCGACATCAACATCGGCTTCCTGCAGGGCGCGCAAGTGTGGTGGCCGGCGATCTCGGTCTCCCACCTGCCCAACGGCGTCCACGGGATCCAGTACCTGCAGAACGGCACGTGGACGTCCGCGACGATGGACAGCGACATGGGCCAGGCGTACATCATCGGCGCGACCGCGGCCGGCGGCTCGCAGTTCCAGATCAAGCTGACGGACTCGTCGGATCAGCCGCTGTTCGGCGGCCGGATCTACACCTTCTCGCTGCCGTCTTCCTGCGGCTCGCAATGCAGTGCGCCGTATACGCAGGTGACGTACACGACGTCGGCAGGCACCGGCCCGAGCGCGTCGCCGAGCACCAGTTCCAGCGCGAGCTCAAGCCCGAGCCCGTCACCGTCCTCGTCGCCAAGCTCTTCACCGTCGTCCTCGCCGAGCGCGTCGCCGTCGCAGAGCTCAGGCTCGGGCGCGAAGTGCAGCGTGACCTCGTCGGTGACCAGCTCGTGGGGCTCCGGATACCAGTTGGCCTTCACGGTGACCGATTCGGGCACGAGCGCGATCTCGAACTGGGCGGTGAAGTTCGGCCTCACCGGCAGCCAGACCATCGCGAGTTCGTGGAATGCGACGGTCACCCAAAGCGGGCAGAACGTCAGCGCGACCTCGGTGAGCTACAACGGCTCACTGTCGCCAGGAGGCAATACCTCCTGGGGCATGGTGATCAACGGATCCAATCAACCGCTGACCGGCCTGAGCTGTACCGCGCACTAGCTAGGCCGCACAGCAGCATGGGCTGAGCAGCAACGGCGAAGGGGCGTCCGCTGAGCGGGCGCCCCTTCTGCCTGTTGCTTGTCCACTGCCTGCTGCGCCGGCTACCAGCGCTCGTGTACCTGACCGCGGATCAGTTCGTCATAGACGCGGCGCACGGCGGCCTGGGTGTCCTCGGGCAGCGGCGCGAGATCAGCAGCCTTCGCATTCGTCCTGGCCTGAGCGGCGTTGCGCGCGCCGGGGATCACGACGCTGACGCCTACCTGATCCAGGATCCAGCGCAGCGCGAATTGGGCAGTGCTCACGCCCTCCGGCACCAGCGGACGCAGTCGGCGCACGGCCTCGAGTCCGGTCTGATAATCGACACCGGAGAAGGTCTCGCCGACGTCGAAGGCCTCGCCGTGCCGGTTGTAGTTGCGGTGGTCGTTCTCGGCAAAGGTGGTCGTCTCGTCGTACTTTCCGGACAGCAGACCGCTGGCCAGCGGAACGCGCGCGATGATGCCGACCCCGGCCTTCTGCGCGGCTGGAAGCACCTCATCCAGCGGCTTGAGCCGGAAGGCGTTAAGGATGATCTGTACGGTGGCGACGCCCGGGTGCGCGATCGCGGTCAGGGCCTGCTCGCAGGTCTCGACGCTGACGCCGTACGCGGCGATGCGCTTCTCCGCGACGATGGTGTCCAGCGCCTCGTAGACCGCCGCCGAGCTGTAGACCTCCTGCGGCGGGCAGTGCAGCTGGACCAGGTCGAGGGTCTCCACGCCGAGATTCTCGCGCGAGCGATCGGTCCAGGCGCGGAAGTTGTCGAGGGTGTAGAGGGCGGGGTCGAGGGCGACCCGCCGGCCCATCTTGGTGGCGATGGTCAGCCCGGCGTCGGGGCGTTCGCGCAGCAGCCGTCCGATGATCTGCTCGCTGCGGCCGTCGCCGTAGACGTCGGCGGTATCGATGAAGGTCACCCCGGCGGCCAGCGCCCCGTTCAGCGTTTCCAGCGCGTCGTCCTCGCTCACCTCGCCCCAGTCGGCGCCCAGCTGCCAGGCGCCCAGACCGACCGAGCCGACGCTGCGTCCGGTGCGTCCCAAGACTCTCTGTTCCATGCGCTCCACCCTACGCCGCGGCGGTCGGTAAGATCGCCAGAGTATGTCCGTCACCATTCGCGGGGGTCATCTTGCCGGTCATTCAACGCCTTGCCGACGTGCCGCACCCGGCGCGTTACTCCCACGCGGTCGTCGCCACCGGAAAACTGGCCTTTGTCGCGGGTCAGGTCGCGCTGGACGCGGAAGGTCAGCTGGTAGGCGAGGGTGACCTGGCCATGCAGGTGACGCAGGCGTTGCGGAACCTGGAGACCGTGCTTGGCGAGTTGGGCGCGGACTGGACTGACGTGGCGAAGCTGACCTGGTACGTCGTGGATGTGACGCAGATTCAGACGATTCGCGATGTGCTGGAGGAGTTCCTGCGGCCAGCGCTCGGCGAGCGGACTAATCCGGCCAGCACGCTGATCCAGGCCGCGGCGCTGTTCCGGCCGGACGTGCTGGTCGAGGTGGACGCAGTGGTCGCGCTGCCGCAGTAAGTCGCGCGGCGCGCAACGGCGGCGCGGACAAGCGAAAATGCTACCTGGCGCCAGAAGGTGTCAGGGTCGGCGCCGACATCAGCCGGCGCCGAAGCACACGAAGGGCTCGTTGCGGTCAGGCGCCGTCGCGGCGGCTAGGGCGCCGGCCGGGCTCGCTCCGGAAATCAGCGCCTTGTGCAGCGCTGCCATGAACGGCGGGGCGTCGGCATCGGGGATGGCCACGCCACTGGAAATGACCGTGCCGGTACCCGCGTAGAGCAGCGCGGCGGTGAAGCCGAGGTGTTCGTCTCCGCTGCGTATGTCGGCGCGACCGAGTTCGCAGGCGGAGAGGATCACGCGGCGCGGAGGCCGTGACAGCCGTTGCAGGTCGTAGGCCATCAGCGGCCCGTCGGCCAGGTCGATGCGGGCGAACATGACGTTGCCGCGTTCGTGATGGCCGTGTGCCGCGAGGTGGACGGTGTGCGCTCCGTCGATGGCGCGCAGCGTGGCCTCGACGGTCGCCTCCTTGCCGGTGAGCACCTTCGGCCTCGGGTAAAGACCTGCGATCGCGGCGACCTCCGCTTCCGCGTGGGCGAGCCGGGAACCGGCGGCCAGGACTGGGCTGGGATCGGGCCGGTCGCCGCCGGGTTCTGCGCGTCCGGCTCGGCGGGCGGCGAGCCAGAGCTGCGCGGACGGGCAGACGGTCACCGGCCGGCCGCGCAGATCAGGAAGCAGACTCCACGGGACGGTCGCGAGCGGACCGGTTGGAACGATGACGACCGGCCTATCGCGCAGCAGTGGGCGAAGCGGCGAGACGATCTCGTCGGTGAGCGCGGTGAGTTGACGGCGGATCGACTGGTCGACGACCGCTTGCAGTCGCACCGGCAGGCTGCGCGCGGCGCGTGCCTCAAGGTCGCCGAGCAGCCGGTGGGCGGCTTCGACGGCGCGCCGGTAGTCCCCGAGCGGGACGAGTGTCGCGTGTCCATCGGAGACGGCGAGCGCGAGGAGACGGTCGCCGTGTCGCAGTAGGCTGATCAGGACTTGGTTGCCTTCGGTCAACTCCGCGGCGACCTGAGCGAGGCTGACTGCGCCGGGGCCGACTCCTGATCGGGGCGCGGTGACGGAGGTAGGCATGGCGGAGGCGCTGGTGCGCGTGCTCGCGGCGGCGGAAGCGGAAGCGGCCCAGGACCGTTCGCGCAGTTGGCGTTGCAGTGCGGAGTGCCGCTGACGTGCTTCGGAGTCGGATTTGCCGCGCAGCGCGGATGTGCGCAGTAACTCGTCGAGGTGGCGGTACTCGGCAATCGCGACGGCCGTGACCGGATCGTCCGGAGGCCGGACCGGCCGGATCCGGAAGGCCTGGGCTCGGGAACGCTCGGACCAGGTGAAGATCGAACGGACCGAGCCGCGGTCGAGGGCGAGGCGCAGGCCGGCGCGGGTCAGTTCCCTGCCGAGAGCGGCGGTGCCGGTTTGCAGGTCCAGGCTGCCGAGCGAGCGGCGATGCTCGTCGAGGCGGGTCAGGCCATTGCGAAGCTCGGCCAACGCGGCGGCGCGGTTTCCTTGCGCGGCGGCGTGCTCGGCGCGGGTGAGGTGCGCCAGGAGGCGTAGTTCGAGAGGCATCGCCGAGCCGCGCGCGTTCGCCGCGCCGAGCAGCGGGGCGATTCGATCAGCGGACTTCCGCGCGTGAATCAGAGCTCTGGCAGCGAGCAGGCGGGCGAGCGCGGCGTCGAACGGCAGGCCGAGATCGCGCAAGCGGTCGGCGAGGCGGCTTGTGCGCGTGCCGAGGCGGGTGAGCGCGGACTGCGATCGGCGTTCAGTCTCATCGGTCCCCGCGGATACGACGGCCGCCGTGCGGGCCGCGGTGAGCGCGACGAAATCGGCACGGGCCCGAGTCAGCTCGGCGAGCGCGGCCCAGGTCTCGTTGCCTCGGGCCAGGAAATGCCGCTGCGCCTGCCGGGCCCGCGCGGCCGCCTGCGCCGGTTTGCCGGCGGCGGCCAGAGCCTGCGCCGAGGCGAGTTCCGCTTCGGCGCGGTCCTGGCTGAGCCGTTGGTCACGAAAGGCCGCGATCGCGGATTCCAGCTCTGCCGCGGCCTCGTCGGCCAGACCGGCGGTCAACAGTGCCCGCGCGCGATCGATTTGCACGACCGGGACGTTGCCGGGGGCGCGTTCGCGACAGGTGGCCTCGACGCGGCTGAACGCGTTCAGCGCCGCCGGGATGTTGCCGAGCAACAGGTCGCAGTAGCCGAGGTTGTGTATGGCCTTTGCGGCGAGCATCTCGTCTCCGGCCAGTCGCGCGATGCTCTCGCTGCGCGCCAGGTCCGCGCGCGCGGCCGCGACCCTGGCCGTACCGAGGTGCAGGCCGCCGCGGTTCAGCAGGACCCGGGCCAGGACGAGCCGGTCGGGGTGGTCGGCCAGTAGCGGAATCGCCTCATCGAAGCACGGCAGCGCCGCCTGGTACCGGCCGGCCCGCCACAGCAGCAGGCCGCGTTGGGAGACGACGATGGCTCGGTGGTCCTGCGCATCGGCGAGCGACTCGGCGCGGTCCAACAACTCCAGGCCGCGCTCGACCCGGCCGAGTTCGGCTTCGGCGTGCGCGAGGCTGGTGAGCAGGCGGGCCGTGAGCGCTGCGGAGCCGGCCGGCGGCGCGGGTTCGAGCAGGCGCAGGCCGGCCCGGAAGTGTTCCGCGGCCGCCGCTGGCCGCCCGGCGGCGCCGGCGGCCAAGCCGCGGCGATGCCGGTCGAGCGCGGCCTCGGCCGCTTGCGCGGCGCCGTGTGCTACCAGTGCTGTTCCCCCAGCCGCCATTGCGTCGCTTCAGAGCTTGAGCACAGTCAATCAGAGCGCGGCCATGATCAGTGCGCAGTAAATGATCAGAGCGCAGTCATGATCAGAGCACGATGGCCGGTGTCAGTATGGACGGCCCGCCACTGCCTGTCAGTGCCTCGCCGAGACGCACCACGAGTTGCGCGAGTCCGCGCGGGATCGCCTCGAGTACGAAGCGCCCCTCGGCGTCCACGGCGGCGCCCAGGGTCCGCTCACCGCTGCGCAGTTCGACCCGGCACGCCTGCGGCGGTGCCAGCCATCCATCGATGCGCACCGTGTCAGTCTGCTGACTGATCCGGATCATGATGGTCAGGCTGTCGCTGTCGAACGTGACGACCCGCGCCTCCTCCCCCTCTCCCCCGCGCACGCCGGCCGCTTCCGGCCGGTACTGCTCGGCCAGGCGCAGGACTTCGGCGTCGATGTCCTCGACGGCGAGCGCGAACACGCTGCGCTGCACCACGCTGTCCGGCATCGGGTCCAGTTCCTCATGGCATTCGCGCAACCAGCGCAGCAGTTCCTCGTCGCGCTCGTCGAGCAGTTCGGCGGCCGACGCGCGGATCGGGTCGGTCCCGCCGGCGCCGCTCCCGCGGTCCGCGCCAGTCATGCCAGGCCTCCGTTCGCGCCGTTGACACCGCTACCGTCCGGGTCGATCAGTGTCCTGAGTTTGGCGAGGCAGCGGCCGCGGGTCGGGCCGATGCTGCCGCGCGGCATGCCGAGCGCGGTCGCCACCGCGTCGTAGTCGGGGCGATGGCTGAACGCGACGACACGCAGCAGTTCCTGGCATCGCTGCGGAAGCCGGCGTACCGCCCGCCACACGTCGCGGTGCCGTTCGGCGAGCAGGACGAGTTCTTCGGGCAGCGGCTGCGGGTCTTCGGTGTCAGTCATCTGGTTTTGGTCAAGCGGCTGCTCGGCGTGGTGCGCGCCGCGTGCCCGCCACGCCTCCCGTTTGGTCGCGGTGACCAGCCAGGCGGTCAGCGCGAGCGGCGAATGGATCTGGTCGAGGTGTCGCAGCAGGCTGAGCCAGGTGCATTGGATGACGTCTTCGGCTGCTTCGCGGTCGAGCCCCTGCGCGCGGGCGACCTGCCACAGCACCGGGCTGAGTTCGACCACGATCTCGTTGAGGCTCTCGCGCCGGCCGGACCGCGCGGACTCCAGCAGCGCAGCGAGGCGCGCGTTGCGGTCGGTCGCGGTCAGGTCGGTCGGGTCGGGCAGCGTGGGATCGGGGAGGGTGGAGTTAGGCATGCTCGGGCGCTCCGATCCGGCGCAGCGCCCTGGCGATCCGTTCGCGCGCTAGAAGTCGGTCGGTCGAGCCCAGGTCACTGGCAGGATCGCCTGGGTGCTCGGTGGCCTCCTCGAGGAGCGCGTCAGCGAGAGCGCAGGCCAGCAGGGGCGTTGCGAACGAGGTTCCGCTCCACACCGCGAAGCCGCCGCGGAAGTCGTCCGGGTCCAGCGTCTCGCGCAGCCGGTGCAGATGGCTCTCCGGCGGCCCGGCCGTGATCATCGGCTCAAGGCTTCCGTTCAGGTCGGTCGGATAGGTGCTGACCACGCTCGCTCCGGTAGCCCACGCGGTGACCCATGATCCGTCGTTGCTGAACATCGACTTGCTGCCATTGGGATTCAGCGCGCCGACGCTGACGACCGGCAGCAGCGGGTCGCCGCCTGGCTGGGTCGCGAACGCCGCCGGGAAGTAGGGCTGCGTGGTGGACTGGTTGCCCGCGGCGGCGATCACGGCGACACCGAGGTCGGTCAATCCGTCGAGCAGCGCAGCGAATTGGCCGGTGTACACCACGTCGGCCGGGTACTCGTCGAAGTAGCCGAGGGAGAGGGAGACCACGTCGACCATGCCGGTGAGGTCACCGGAGGCGAGCGCGGTGCGGATCTGGGCGGTGAGGACGGCGATCGCGAGAAGCAGGATGCTTTCATGCACGATCCCGTCGGTGTGCATGATGCGGACCGAGCGCACGCGGGCGTCCGGCGCGGACTGTCGCACGATGCCGGCGATGAAGGTGCCATGGCCGATGTGCGTGGGCAGCGCGCCCACGGTTGGTTCGATCGGATCAGGCACGTCCCAGTAGCCGTCGAGCACGGGGAAGTCCAGGCCGCCGCTGTCGCGGACGCGGACCTCTTCGTGATGGATCGCGGCCTGCAACGGGTCGTCCACGGCCAGGAAGCTGTCCGGGTCCGCATCGGGCATGCCGAGCCACGGGTGCGGGCGGATTCCGGTGTCCAGGACCGCGATCACCGGACGGCGGCTTGTCGGCAAAGCCTTGACAGGCGTGCGCCGCGGGGCCGGCGCGAGCAGTTCGACCGGGATGCGCGCGGTCGAACTGAAGTAAGCGCCTGAGCCGCCGCTGTTACCCTCGCTGAACGGATTGCCTTCGCTGAAGGGATTGCCCTCGCTGAACGGATTTCCGGTGATGGTGGCTGCGCTGAGCAGGTGGTCCAGGCCGATGCGACTGGTATCGGCGCTCGCCGGGAGGGTTTCGCCGAGGTCGGTGCGGCGCGCGGCGGCGCGGATCGCTTGGAGCGCCACCCAGGCGTCGACGGTTGTGGGCCCGGCATCGTCGCGCACGCGCAGGACTACCGCTCGCGGCACGTTGGCGAGTTCGCGAAGCCACGGACGCAGGGAGGGCGCCGATTCGATGAGTGGCGGCGGAATCTCCAGCGCGAGCCCGACGGTTGCGAGGGCCCGATCCAGGGCGGCGACCGCGCTTGGGTTGCGCAGTACGGAATCCGGAATCAGCAAGGTATTGGCACGATATGCGGTGGCCGCCGGCGGACGCGCACCTGGCGCGAGAACTGCTGCGGATGGCAAGAGAATTCGGCCGCCGTGCCGGTTAACGAGCGCGGGTGAGAGAAATGGCACGCCGAGATTGCTCACGGACGCGGGCTGAGGTTCCAGTTGCCCGCCGCTCGCTCCGCTGAAATGCACCAACATCCGCTTTCCCCTCCGGCGATTCGGCCGCGCCTTGGACAATCAAGGCGCGCACAAGCAGCACAGCACACTCAATGCACCGCTTAGTCAAGACACGCGCGGATGGCTGGGGATACCGGCGTCAGGTCACGAACCGGCAACGATTATTTTGATCACGGGTCACCGCGGACGCCAATTCCGTGTTGTCGGTGCAGTCAGATAGAACTCGTGTATCTGGGGCGCCGGCGCGACACTCTTTCGTTCAACACCCGCACGGTGTTTGCGGCGATGGTGGGCTCGGAGAGACACGCGAATCAAGGGGGATCATTGATGGTTGCGACGATGACGGCTACCTATGACGCGGTGGCTGACGCGGTGACGGTTCCGGCGTTCCCGGTTCAGGCCACCGCGACGGCCGAGCAGGTTGGGGGCAGGGGCGGTTCGGGCCGGCCCGCCGCGATCGAGGCGATCGTGGTGCGCATCGACGCGCGCGACCCGATCTCTGAGGCGGGCGTGCGGATGCAGCTGCGTTCGCGCCCTGAGATCCAGATAGCACGGCCGGGACAGCCGGCCGCCGTAGTCGTCGCGGTCACCGACGCGGTGGACGAGGAGACCACGCACTGGCTGTGCGGGCTGCACCGCGCGGACGGCCTTCCGGTGGTGCTGGTCAGCGGCCGGGTGGATGGCAGGGCACTGTCAGCGCTCGTCGAGGCCGGGGTGCGCGGGGTGCTGCGGCGGCCGGACGCGACGGCGGAGCGGTTGGTCAGCGCGGTGCGCGCGGCCGCGGCCGGACATGGCGACCTGCCGCCGGAGCTGTTGCGCCAGCTGCTTGACCACCTCGCCGGGCTCAACCGACAGGTGCTCAACCCGCGCGGGTACTCCTTTTCCGGCCTGACCGAGCGTGAGCGGACCGTCTTGCAGCTTCTTGCGGAAGGCCTCTCGACCCGCGAAGTCGCGGTTCGGCTCTCCTACTCCGAGCGCACGATCAAGACGGTGATCCAGGATCTGACGCTGCGCCTGCAACTGCGCAACCGCACGCAGGCCGTGGCGTACGCGCTGCGCAACGGCTGGATCTGAAGGCTGACTTATCCTCTGGGCTCTTAGATCCAGCCGCTCGGTGCGCGTGATGTGCGGGTTTCCGGCGCCGGCCTGAGTCAGCGCCGGAAGATGAGCTGCTCGCCGGAAGACGGTTGCATGGAGCCGCCCTCGATGACGACGGGGGCGGCTGCGTGCTGAGTGGACTGCGCCGCGCCCTGCGTGGTGGTTTGGGTGGCCACGATCTGCGCCGCGCCGAGGATTTCGTGCGGAGCAGCGAAGCAGAACGTGTCGAGGCTGCCCTTCGCGTCCGCGACCAGCGGCGGGGCCGAGTCGGCCGTCGGCGAGCAGGCCGTGAGCGCCGCGCCGGCCGGCGACTGCCAGGCCAGCGTGACCGGTTGGCCGGGCACGAAACCGGTGCCGGTGACGTGTGTGTATGAGCCCTCGACGAAGACTGCCGGGTTGGCGGTGAGCTTCAGCTGACCGGGCGCACCCGCGCAGCCGGTCACCGAGAAGGTCGTGCTCGCCGGCAGCGTCGGGAACGGCTCGACCGCCGAAGGCCGCACCGATTCGATGACAGCTTGGCCGGATGCGCCGGTGCCGGTGAGCGTGTGCGGGCCGCAGGCCAGTTGCGGACGGCCGGTCGGCTTGGTGAAGGCGCCGGTTCGGTCGGTCACCACATCAGTGAACGAACTGCCCGCGCCGTCGAGCGCC
>NZ_DATNGK010000305.1:0-15304 GCF_035605935.1 Actinocrinis sp.
CATCCGCCGGCACACCAACCCGGCCGACCTGGTCGAGGACATGAACGAACACTTCGAAACCGTCCGCGCCGACCGGGCACGCGGCTGACAGAAAGGACGCCACCATGGCGAAGGCAACAGGCCTCGGCTGGACCACCTTCAACGTCGCGGACGCCGGCGGCACCGGCCGCGACATCCGCAACGACTGCAATGACCTGAAGATCTCCACGCCGCGCGCGGTGCAGGAGACCACCGGCATCGACAAGTCCGCGATCGAGCGGCTGCTGCTGCTCGCGGACCTGCAGTACACCGTCAACGGCGTGTGGGACAGCGCCGCGAACCTCTCCCACGCCGTGTTCTCCACCGCGGCGTCGACCTCGGTGGCGCGGGCCGTCTCCTGCGTCGTCAACGGCGCCACTTTGGGGCCGGCTAACTGCTACATCACCGACTACCCGCTCACCCGCGCCGCGACCGGCGAATTCACCTGGTCCGTGCCGCTGGTGCTCGCCGACGGCGCCGTACCCACCTGGTCCTAACAGACCCCTGATCCCCTGCCCATCCACCACGGAAGGAGCCTCCGTGCCGACCCTGCCCGACTACCACCTCACCTTCGAACAACCCGAACTCGAAGGCGTCGAAGTCACCATGGGTCGCCTCGCGATCCAGGAGCTGTTCGACCTCAACGACGTGCTCGCGATGCCGCGCGGCGACATGAAAGCACTGCGCGCCTACACCGAGGCCCTCGCCGCGTTCGTCGGCAAACACGTCATCGACTGGAACCTGACCGACCGCGACGGCAGCCCGTTGCCGACCGGGCAGATCACCGACACCACGCTGCTATGGGCGATCCGCGACGGCTGGCTGGCGGGCATCAACGGCAGCCGCGCCCCTTTGGCCCAACAGCCGCAGCGGCCGGCACAGGAGGCGGACATGGCGGACCTCATGGAAATGCCTGGCGAGCCCCCAGCCGAGAGCAGCGCCAGCGAACCCGAGCCCGGTTCCTCATCAGCACGCTGAGCAGGTTCCCCGGCTACACGCTGCGGACCCTGCTGGACGAAGACGCCGAACTGGTCACCCTGCTCAACCTCGAAGCCGACGAGCACGCCGAAACCGCGGCCCTCGCGGCCGCCGCAGCACAGATGAACGCCTTGCCCGAGTGACGTGAGCGGAAGGAGGTGAACCGCATGACAGTCGAGACGTTGCCGCTTGACGAGTTCAACGTGCAAAAATGCCGCGGGTGCAGCAGAACTCTTCCTTTATCCGAATTCTCGCCGCATCGGGAAATGCGCCTCGGAGTGTTGAAGACCTGCAAGCGCTGCATGTCAGAGAAAGCCATGCAATGGGCTGACAACAACCAAGAGCGCGTGTTGGATTCACATCTTCGCCGCCGTTTCGGGATCACGCTCGAGGATTACAACAGGCTTCTCGAAGCACAAGACGGCGTCTGCGCGATCTGCGGTAAGCCTCCGACCGTCTACTCAGCGCCCGGGGGTCGTCGACGGCAGGGGCGGCAGGTGCGGCCTCGTCTTGTTGTCGACCACGACCACGAGACCGGCAAGGTCCGCGGGCTGCTCTGCGTTCTGTGTAATCGAGGCATCGGGCTCCTGCAGGACAGTCCCGACATTATTCGACGCGCACTGACATACCTGGACGGTAAATAGTGGCATCGAATTATGTCGAAATCCTCGTCCGCTCCCGCGACCAGGGCGCGAAACCCGAGATGGACGAGCTGCGGGTCAAGCTCAACGACCTGGCCGGCAAGGTTGCCGAGGCCCGCGTCATGGTCGAGGACACCGCGGCCGCGGCGAAGCTCGACGACCTGCAGGCGAAACTGCTGCGGCTGGACCGCGCCACCGCCCGCCCGAACATCAACATGGAACAGGCGATCCGCGCCGAATCCCAGCTGCACAACCTCGACGCCGTGTTCACCAAGATCGGCGACGATGCACAGTCGGGCGGCCAGAAAGCCGACAAGGCCCTGGACGACGTCGGGAAGAAGGCCAAGCAGACCGGCCAGGACGCGGCCAACGGGCTCTCGCCTCTGCTGATGGGCGCGTTCGTCACTGCGGCATCGGTCGGCCCCGGGATCCTGCTGGCCGGTACCGCCGCGGCCGTGCTCGGCGCCGGAGCACTGGTCACCAAGGGCAACGCCCAGCTACAAGGCAGCTACCAGAACCTCGCACGCGACGCCTCCGACGCGATCGAGACGGCGACCGCGCCGCTGATCCCACAGTTGCAGGGCGCGATCAACGTCCTTGACCAGGGGATCGGCAAAACCGGCGCCGAACTGAAAGACGCCTTCGCCGCGGCCGCCCCGATGGCGCAGGACATGGCGCACGGGGTGCTCTCCCTCGCCGACAACGCGCTACCCGGGGTAGCGACCGGCCTGCGCGCGATCGCCCCCTACAGCCATGAGATCGCCGAGGATTTCGGCAAGCTCGGCACCGGCGTATCCGGGTTCTTCTCCGGGCTCTCCGGGGGCGCCGGCGGAGGCATGGCCGGGTTCTCGGCGCTGATCGACGTCGTCTCACACCTTTTGACGGACATCGGGCAGATCACCGGTTCCCTCGCGGGCGGCCTCGGGCCGGCGCTGCACGACATCTCCGACGTGGCGATCCCGGTAGCCGGCGCGTTGACCTCGTTCGTCAACGCCATCCCACCCGGTGTGATCCGCGCGGCGGCCGATGCGACGGTGGCGTTGTTCCTCGCGTTCAAGGGCGCGTCGCTCGCCGGACTGCTGAGCGAAGGCGCCACATTCCTCAGTTTCCTGCGCGGCGCGGCTTTGGCGGAGGATGCGGCCGCGACCGGCGCGAAAGCGTGGGGCATCGCGATGGACGCGATCCCGCTCGTCGCGGTCGGTGCCGCGATCGCCGGGCTGGCCGTGGCTGCCGACAAACTCGGGGGCAGCGGCGACCACACGTCGGTCAACATCGACAAGTTCACCAGTTCCCTGCTGGATGCCGCGAATGGTTCGGCGAGCGCGCAGGACGGCGTGGTGAAGATGGCGACCTCGTTCGCGCTGATGAACGGCACGATGGGCATGAGCCTGCAGGGGCTCAAGGACATCGACACGTCACTGGCTAACCTGTACCAGTCGAACCCGGCCGCGGCAGCCAAGGAGTTCGACGCGATCACCGCGTCGCTCAAGGGGCAGGGGCAGAGCGCGGACCAGATCGCGAAGGAGTTCCCGCAGTACACCCAGGCGCTCGCGGATGCGCAGTTGCAGGCGAAGGAAACCGCGGCGAGTACCCAGGTGGTTTCGGGCAGCGTCGACGTGCTCACCCAGCGGCTGACTGCCGCGAATCTGTCCACGCAGGACAGTGCCCGCCAGTCCGCTGCGGCGACTCTCGCGGCGCTGGGTTTCAGCGACGGCGAGGGCACTCTCGCGACGAGCCTTGATGCCACGTTGCAGGCGTTCAGCGAGAACAGCGGTGCCGCGTCCGCGCTCAAACAGGCGTATGACGCGCTGTTCGGGAAGTACGCCAACTACAGCGAAGCGCAGGCGCAGTTCACCCTCGACCTGGAGAACGTCGCCAAGCAGGTGGTCAGTGGCAGGGACGCGACGAACCTGTCCACGGATGCCGGGGCGAAGAACCTGCAGGTGTTCAAGCAGCTCGCCGACCAGAACGAGACGCGCGCTGAGGCGCTGCTGCGGGAGACCGGTAGCCAGGACAAGGCGAATACGTCGTTGCAGCAGGGTGCGCTCGCGTTGGACGCCGCGGCAAAAAAGGCCGGCTTCACCAAAGACCAGATCGACCAGCTCAACCTCTCGCTCTACGGCACCAAGAACCTCTCCGACCTGAAAATCACGGTCAGCGCGAACACCGCCCCTGCCGAGGACAAGGTACGCGGGCTGCTCAACAACATCGACAGCTCGCAGGCTTTCGTACAGGTCAACGCGGTCGGCGGGAACACCGGCGGCAAGGCGTACCTGCCCAACGCGCATGGCGGGATCATCGGCGGCATCGGCGCCGCGGCCACCGGCGGCGTACACGGCACCCTCACGAAGATCAACGAGCAGGGTGAGGAGATGGTGCGCCTGCCCTCCGGGTCCATGGTCATGTCCCACCCCGACACCATGCGCGAAATCGGGCGACGCCAGGACGCAAGCTCGCGCGCCGCGCCTTCCGTCACCGAGGTCAGCTTCTCCGGGGATCTCGACTCGGCATTCGCGACCGCGTTCATGGGCCTGATCCGCGAAGGGAAAATCCAGATCAAGCAGAAGGCGCTCGTGCCGTGACCTTCCCTCAGACGGTCCTGGACCTGCGCGCCGACGTGCAGCTCGCCGGCACGTGGACGACGATCACGCCGTACGTGTACCAGCGCGATCAGGTCACCATCACGCGCGGGCACCCGGACGAGACCTCCCGTGCGACCCCGCAGACCGCGAAGTTCACGATCAACAACCGGGATGGACGCTTCAGCCCGCGCAATCCCACCGGCCCGTACTACGGGCAGTTCGGGCGCAACACGGCGCTGCGGCTCTCCCTGCCGGAGAACTCGACCTACCTGCGGATGGAGGACGACACCACCAGCTACGTCTCCTGCCCGGACGCGACGAGGCTGCACATCACCGGCGACATCGAGATCCAGCTCGACATGCAGCTGAGCACCTACACGCGCTCGGTGCTCGCCTCCAAGGACGCCGGTGCGAGCAACAACGCCTGGACGGTCTGCCTCAACGACGACGGCACCCTGAGGTTCTTCTGGACGTCGACCGGAACCACCGGCACCGTTGCGAACTCCACGATGCCGCTCCCACTGGGCCGCATCGCGATCAAGGTCACGCTCGCGGTGGCGACCGGCACCGTGACCTTCTACACGGCCCCGAACATCTCCGGGACCTGGACGCAGCTGGGCTCCACGGTAGTGACCGGCGCGACCTCCATCTTCGCGTCGACCACATCCCTGATCATCGGGGCGAACTCCGTGCTCACGGACACCGGCGGCTTCAACCAGACGCCCCGCCAGGGCGCCAACGGGAAGGTCTTCGCCTTCAAACTGCTCAACGGCATCGGCGGCACCGTCGTGGCGTCCCCTACGTTCACCGCACAGGCCGCCGGCACCACCTCGTTCGCGGACGCGCAGACCAACACCTGGACCCTGACGGGCACGGCGGAGATCTCCGACCGCAAATACCGCTTCCACGGCGAGGGCGTGGCGTGGCCGCAGCGCTGGGATGTGACCGGCAACGACGTGTACGTGCCGATGCAGGCCGCCGGGATCCTGCGCCGCCTGCAGGCGCCCTCCGCCCCGCCGTTGTCCTCGCCGATGTACCGCGCCTACACGCGCATCACCGGCACCACCGCGCCGGTCGCGTACTGGCCGTGCGAGGACGGCTCGTCCGCCACGCAGATCGCCTCCGGCCTGACCGGCGGCAACCCGATCACATTCTCCGGCAGCCCGTCGCTGGCCACCGATAGCTCTTTCGCGTGCTCCAACCCACTGCCGCAGATCAACTCCAGCGTCTGGACCGGCGTCATCCCCGCCTACACCGCGCCGGCGTCGCCGGCGAACACGCTGCGGTTCCTGATGAAGGTGCCCTCCGCCTCGCCGCCTGCGGACGGCACGATCCTGGCGTCCCTGTTCACCTTCGGTACTTCGGCCCGCACCGACCTGATCTGGCACACCGGCGGAGCCCTGCAGCTGAAGGGCTACACCTCAGCCGGAGGCACACTGTTCGACACCGGCCCGGTCATCTTCGCCGCGGTCGACGAACTGCTGCGCGTCTCGGTCGAGCTGATCCCCAGCGGCGGCAACATCCAATACCAGCTGCTCACCTTGCAGCCCGGCGCTGGCACCGGGCTCGTGCAAGGCGGCACGGTGGCCGGCTCGATCGGCAACGCCACCGAGGTGATCATCGCGCCGAACGGCGGCGTCACCTCGGCGGTCATCGGGCACATCAGCGTGCAGGCCGCGCTGGACTCCCTGTTCAACCTCGGCGCCGCGCTCAACGCGTGGACCGGCGAATTCGCCGGCAACCGCTTCGCGCGACTGTGCAACGAAGAAGGGCTGCCCTACCGCGTATACGGCTACCCGGGCGACACGGTGACGATGGGCGCACAAACCACGCAGACGCTGCTCGCGCTACTACAGGAATGCGAAGACGCCGACCGGGGCCTGATCACCGAGACGCGTGCGGCACTCGCCCTGAGCTACCGCACCCGGGTCTCGATGTTCAACCAGGCGCCCGCAGTCGCGCTCGACTACACCGCCGCGCACCTGTCCCCGGACCTGCTGCCCACCGACGACGACCAGCTCACCGTCAACGACGTCACCGTCAGCCGCACCGGCGGGGGGTCCTCCGCGCGCGCGGTGCAAACCAGCGGCACCCTGGCCACCCAGCCACCCCCGGCCGGCGTCGGCCCCTACCCGACCGCGGTGAGCGTGAACCTGTCCTCGGACACGGCGCTGCCCGACGAAGCCGGCTGGATCCTGCACCTGGGTACCGTGGACGAGCCGCGCTACCCGACCATCCCGGTCAACCTCGCCCGCAGCGAACTGGCGGCCCTGTACTACGGGCTGCAGGACGCAGACCTGGGCGATCGGATCACGGTGGCACACACCCCCGTGTGGTTGCCGCCGGACGGCATCAGCGAGATCGTGCGCGGCCTGACCGAGGTGTGCTACGGCTACACCTTCACCATCGCGTGGGTGTGCGCCCCTGAGTCGCCGTACCGGGTCGCGGTCATGGACGACGCGGTCTTCGGGCGCGCCGACACCGACGGCTCGACGCTCGCCGCGGGCGTGACCTCGACGGCGACGAGCTTGTCGGTGGCCACCACGGACACCACCAAACCGCTGTGGACCACCTCAGCCGCAGAGTTCCCGTTCGACATCGTGATCGCTGGGGAACGCATCACGGTCACCAACATCACGGGCGCCGCGAGCCCGCAGACCTTCACCGTCACCCGCAGCGTCAACGGCGTGGTCAAGGCGCAGTCCTCCGGCGCGGACGTGCGCCTGTTCCAGCCCGCGATCCTGAGCATGTGAAAGAGGAGGGGAGATGCCGTTCACCGCAGGGCAGCGCATCCTGGCCAGCTACCTCAACGCGCAGGTCTCGATGCTGCAAAAGACGGTGCTCACCTCCACCACGGCGTCGGTGACCTTCAGCAGCATCCCCGTCTACACGCGACTGGTCGTCTTCTGGCGCGTGCGGCTATCAGCGTCGGGCCCGCAGAACATCCTGCTGCAGGTCGACGGCGACACAAACGCGGACTACCTGTGGAACTTCGTCGACGCGATCAACGGCACCGCGGGCGGCTCGCACGCAGGCCTGGGAACATCCTCGATCATCATCGGCACCGCCGACGGGAACACCGCGAACTACTTCGCCTCCGGTGACCTGTCGCTGGACGGGTGGGCGAACACCTCCGGCTACCTCACCGCGAGCGGCACCTGGGCGAACTTCTCGACGCTGACCACGGACGCGGTCGGCGCGGTCGGCGGCCTGTTCGTCGGGGTCGGTCCCCACTCCAGTTTCCTGCTCAAACCGGCGTCCGGGTCGTTCGTCGCCGGAAGCCAGTTCAGCCTCTACGGATACAACTAAGGGGGATGGCATGGATGGTGAGCGGCCGGCGCACCTCGTGCTGGACTGCGGCACGGGCACGGAGACCTACACGCCCCTGAGCGACCAGGAATGGGCCGAGCACCGCCAGGCGCTGGCCGCGGCGCAGGCCGAGGCGCAGGACCGGGCGGCCGAAGCCGAGGCGAAGGCCGCCGAGGACAAGCGGGTGCGTGCGCTCGTCGACGCGCACCCCGACCCGCTGGTCAAGCTGCTCGCACAACGCGCTGGCCTGGCGCCGTGAGCACCCTCTCGGCGTTCTTCGCGTGGCCCAGCGGCGGCGTGTGGTCCAACCTGCTCGCGGCCGCGATGTGGGCCGTGCCCGGTTTCACCACGCACCATCTGCTGATACGCCGGCACCAGACCAAGACCGTGAAAGCCCAGACCGAGGAACTCAAAGCCCACATCGACGCCACATGGGCAGCACCGCAGCAGGGGGAGACACAGTGACGATCTCCTACATCGACGTCTCCAACCACAACGGGACGATGCCGCTGCAGGCGGGCACTGTGGCATGCTTCGCCAAGTCTTCCGAGGGCACCGGCTACCGCGACGCGTACTACGGGCACTTCAAGGCCGAGGCGCAGCGAGTGGGCGCGCTGTTCGGCGCGTACCACTTCCTGACTGAGGGGAACGGCGCGGCGCAGGCCCGGTTCGCCTACTCAATCGTGGGCTCCAGCGTGCCCATGATGATCGACTTCGAGCCCGAGTACGACGCGAACGGCAACGCGATCTCGTTGCCGTCCCTGGCAGACGCGATCGCGTTCCGCGACACCTACCGCTCCCTCGGTGGCCTGGTCCGCGTCAACTACCTGCCGCGCTGGTACTGGGCCGGACATCTCGGCTCGCCCTCGCTCGCGCCGCTCTCGGACCTGGCGCTGGTGGCCAGCGACTACACCGCCTACTCGGACACCGGGCCCGGCTGGGAGCCGTACGGCGGCCTGACACCGGCGATCTGGCAGTACACCGACAAGCTGCCGTACTCCGGTCAGCTGGTCGACTTCAACGCCTACCGCGGAACCGTCCACGACTTCGCGGCGCTGCTCGGACTTTCAGGAGGAAGCATGACGCTCAGCACGGACCAGGAAAACCAGCTGCTCAACGACACGCACAACGTGTACGTGGCAACGTTCTACGGCGGGCCGTCCACGGGCACGCAGCCGACCGGCGCGCCGAACAACAGCCTGGTGAACAAGCTGGACTATCTCATCGCGCAGGGCGACGCGCTCACGGCAGCGGTGGCGAAGCTGGTCAGCCCGACGATCCCCGCAGGGGACCTGGCGAACGCGGTGAAGACGGCATTGACCGACCCCGCGGTCGCGAAGTTCCTGGCGCACGCGCTCGCCGTCGAGTTGCACAACGACACCCCGCCCAGCTGAGCCGCGAACTACCGATGATCGGTAGCACGGCGATCGCCTGATCCTGCAACAACACGAAAAGCGAGGGGTGAGGTGAGTGGGAACAGGCCCGTGCGGCAACGCGAGTTCGACCTGTGGCGCGCGAACTGGGAGCAGCAGATCAGGGATCTGCAGCAGTGGCGGCGCGACCACGAGCGCGACCACGACCAGGACGAGGACGACGAGGTAGCGGCCGAACGCGAAGGGCGGCGGGAGAGATGGCGGCAGTTCGCAGCGTGGATGGCGGTCGCCGCGGTGCTGGTCGCCGCGTGGTGGGGCAGCGCCGCCACCAGGTAGGCGCGTTTCCGCGCGGCTACAGCGCACCGCTGGCCACCCTTATCGCGGGCCTGCTCGCGCTGATCGCGTTCAACCTGGCCCGGCACCTCGCCGCGCCGGCCACCCCGCATGCAAGCGTGCACCCGAGCGTCACCCTCACCGTTACCCCGAGCGGCGCGCACGCCTCCCCGGCCGGCCAGGCTCCGGCCGGCCGGGGAGCCCAACCGGGCGCGGCCGTGCGCCCCGTGGCCGACGACGGCGGCGCGGGCCGCAGTGTGCCGTCCGGCGCGCCCACGCCCAGCCTCGTCCCGCCGCCGCCCGGCCCGTCGCCGAGCCCGGCGCCCTCTCCGTCGCCGAGCCCCGGCGTCACCGCCGCCATAGTGGTCCCGCTGCGCGGCGCGACGCCCGTCACCGTGCGCGCCGTTCTCGTCGCGCCTGCCGCGCCGCCGTTCCCTGACACACTGCTGGGCATCGGGCTCGACCTCGCGCTGCCGTGAGAACCCGCCCGCCCGTGTAACAGCTGGGTCACGGCCCTGACGAGCTATGTGCAAAGGCGTAGCGTGCGCTGAAACAGCACTCGCAGGGTGGGGGAAGCATGGGTCGAACCGGGGCAGTGGTCATCCTTGTCGTTATCGTGCTGGTACTCGGCATCTGGGCGGCGCGGGGCGACAAGGTCAAGAGCGCCGCGCAGCAACGACGCGAAGCAGAAGCGGCCGAACGCCGCCGACTCGGCATCACGGACGCCGACTACAACCTGAGCAAGCGTGCCCGCGGCTTCGGGCTGCTGCTCGACACGCTCGCCGACACTATTCGTACGGCAGGGCAGAGCGGAGGCAGGTTCACCGGGTCGCTCGCCAGCGTCGAGACTGAAGGACAGCTCACCAGCCGTATCACGGTCACGCGGCTCGCGACGCTCGGGGTGTTCGCCCTCGGCGCGCGCAAGAAGGTCGACAACCGTGAGCTGTACATCACGGTCGAGGGCGACGGTTTCCAGCTGGTGGCGAAGCTCCCGCCGACGTCCGGTGCGCTGGCGCGGCAGTTCGCGGCGGCGTACAACACCCGCTCCGGAGCGATGGCGGCTAAGCCGGCTGCTGGCGGCATCGATGGCGTGGCGGTCGAGCTGGAGCGGCTGGCCAAACTGCACGCCGACGGCGCGCTGGACCAGAGCGAATTCAACGCAGCGAAGGCACGGCTGCTCGGCACAACGCCGCAGCCCGAGCCGGAGGACCAGCGTCCCTGACGGTTGACGCGCTCGCACATGCGTTCGACTATCAACCGGTGGGCAGCGAACCGGACACAGCGCCGCGTCCTGCGCTGACCCGGATCGCGAAACGCGAAGCCGACAGCTTCAAACCGGAACGGATCCGTAAGGCGTCGACGCCGGCGGTCTACTGGGACGGCGAGTCGTGGACCCCGGCGTGGATCATCGCCTGGTGCAGGCACTACGGCGAGTGGTTCGTTCTGCTGCGCACCCGGCGCGATGTGTGGCGCGACCGGGAAGCCTGGTACGCATACCAGGCCGACGCGCTGCTGCCGGTGCGCCCGGATCCGCGCGACGTGCGCGAATGGCTCCCGCGCCGGCCGCTGGACTAGTTGTTGACCGAGCCCTCGTAGACGGGCCGGTAGTGAGGCGGCATCACGATGGACGCCGTCTCCAACGGCAGCCCGTCGTCGTAATAGGTGCGGTGCGTCACGATGATCGAGATCCCGGCGTGCAGACCGAGCAACTCGCCCTCCGCGATGGTCAGCGGCCGCGGCTCGAGTTCTTCCTCCCACCGGGTCGGCCGATGCCCGATCAGAGCCATCCGATCGGCGACGCCCTTGCCCGCATGCGGGCCGTCCTCTGGCAGCAGGATCGGCGTCCCGAGCGTGAGCGCCATCGGTTCCCACGAAGTCGCCAGGTAGGCGGGCTGCCCGTCGGCGAGGTAGACGTACTCGGTGCGCATTACCCGGTCGCCGGGTTCGATGCGCAGGCGCTCGGCGACCGCCGGCTTTGCAGTTACCTCTTGCGAGTGGGATTCCCAGGTCCCGACACGGCCCGCTGCTGCCATCGCGGCGCGCCAGGGAGAGCCCTTGCCGGAGCCGCCTTCGTACATGGAGCGCACCAGCCGCACGATGTCAGGGCGTTCGCGCACGGTAGAGCCGGAACCGGCCCGCGAAACGGTCAGTCCCTCGGTGAGCAGGATCTTCGTCGCCTCGTAGGCGGTGCGTTGCGAGACGTTATGTGTGCGCGCTAGCTCTGGGACGGAGGGTAGGCGGCTGCCTGGCGCAAGGGTGCCGTCGATGATCGCGCGGCGTAGTTCGTCGGCGATCCGCTGGTATGCGGGGACATCGGTGGCGATGGTGGCGCTCCATTGCGGAGTGAAGATCTGTCGTGGGATAGCTTGACGAGCTTTGTACAAAGGCGCAAGCTTTGTACAAAGCTTAGCGGCCCGTTCGGACGGCCGCCTTTCAGGGGACTGTCATGCCCAAAACGGTCACGCTTCCTGGCCTGCGCTCTATGGTGCCACTCGCCCGCCGCGCGGCGCACGCGCTGATCGTCGATGCGCTGCCCGAGGGAACACCCCGCGACGCCGACATCCAACTGGTGGTCTCCGAACTGGCCGGCAACGCGGTCCTGCACTCGGCGGCTGGCGACGGGGGAGCGTTCGATCTGGTCATCGACGCCACTGCGGGATGCGTGCGCGTCGAGGTCGCCGACCCGGGGCCGGCCGCTTCGTCAAGCAGGCGGGATGCGGACGGCCATGACGAATATCAGCGCGGCTTGGTGATCGTCGCGGAGTTCGCGGACAAGTGGGGCCAGGACAAGGCGGCCGACGGCCGCTCGGTGAGATGGGCGGAATTCCGATGGACGGCATGAGTCTGGCGCAGGCGCACGGCGAGCTGCGCGCGGCGCTCGAGCCGCTCGGCATCGAGGTCGGCCCGGAGATCCTGGCTCAGTGGAAGGACCTGGCGCAGCACGGTGGCCAGCCTCTACCGGCTGACGCGCTGCGCCGGCTGGCGGTCGTCGCTAAAGAGCTGGCGACTTCGTGCGGGTAAGGCGCCGGCTGGTTCTGCGCGGCGGCTATGCGCTGATCGTCGTGATCGTAACCTTTGTCCTGCCGATGACCGTCT
The DNA here is from genome assembly GCF_035605935.1 of Actinocrinis sp. Taxonomy (GTDB): domain Bacteria; phylum Actinomycetota; class Actinomycetes; order Streptomycetales; family Catenulisporaceae; genus Actinocrinis. The sequence goes on from NZ_DATNGK010000305.1 coordinate 12,331, forward strand.
CGACGCCCGGTGCGTACATCGCTGCTGTGGTCCCTTGTCTGGTCGCTGCGGTAGTACTCGGGTATCTGGATGGGCGCGGTCGCGGTTAGAGCCTGTCGCCGGGTGACCGAGTGCGGTGCGCGTCACGCGCACGCTCGTCCGCGGCTGAGGCCGCATAGCGCGAGAGCATCTGCCGAGACTTCCACCCCGTCAGACGCATCAGGTCCGTCTCGTTGCCGCCGTCCTTGAGCCACAGATGCGAGAACGTGTGTCGGAACTGATGCGGGGTCACCCGAGGGATTTTGGCCTCTTCGCAGCGGCGCTCGAGCAGCTGTGCGATCCCTGAGATGGTCAGCGGCCCGCGGTGCAGGGAACTGAGCCACAGCGCGGTTTGGCCAGGGCGCGCGTACTTGGCGCGCTCGCGGATGTACCAGGACAGGGCGACGCCAGTGCGGTTGCCGAACGGGACGGCCCGCGGGCGCCGGCCTTTGGCGATGATGCGCAGGACGTCCTGGTCGAAGTCGACGTCGTTGGCCTCGTCGTCGTTCTCGTCGTAGCGCAGCCGGGTCAGCTCGGTCAGGCGGATGCCGGTGTCGAGGAACACCATGATGATCGCGGTGTCGCGGCGCGAGGCGAAGTCCTTGCCCTTGCAGACGGCCAGCAGCCGGCGCAGCGCGTCGTCGCCGATGACCGGGACAGGCTGCTCGGGGACGATCGGCGGCGACATGCCGACCATGGGGGAGTCCTCGAGGATCGGTGTGCCGGCGGCCCATTTGAAGAACTGCTGGAGCGCGCGGTATCTGACGCTCGCGGTGGAGGCGCTGGCGCGTTTGGCCTCGACCGCGATGTACGCCTCGAGGTGCTGGCGCGTGATGCCCGCTATATCTGCGGGCGGCGCGAGTTCGACCGGTTCGCCCAGTTCGCCGTCGGCAGCCTGCTCGGGGAAGACGGAGAGGTAGGAGGCGGGTAGCGCGGCGAGGAACGTGGCGAGGTAGCGCACCGACTTGGTGTAGGTGTCGATGGTGTTTCCGGCCTTGTTCGCGGCGCGCAGAGTGCGCGTCCACAAGCGTAGGTCGGGTTCGAGGTTGATATTCACAGCCTGTCCCAGACAGCGAGTTGATCATGATAGGCATTTGGTTACTGCACCGGCATACTAAAGCCGATCGCTTCGCCTGTCAGGTGTTCGTGCAGGTAGTTGGCTGGAAGTGCCCCCAGCAGGACTCGAACCTGCGACCAAGTGCTTAGAAGGCATGTCGGGTGCAGCGGCATACTAACGTGCAGGTGAGCTGGTCTGCGGGACACCAACTTTGCTTCACTTACTTGGTGCCTCCCCGATCTTGATCCGGGGCTAAATGCACACGCGCACGAGCTTACCGAGGAACAGCTCTATCAGGCAGGTGGGTGTGGCCGTGCCGGTAGGCCGCGTCGGCGGCGCGGCGGTGCGCACCGGTGGCGACGGCCGCGGGGACGCGGACGGCCCTGTCGGAGGCTGCACGGGGGCTGGTGTGCCCGCGGTGGGTCGGCGCGTGCGCACCGGCAGAAGCGGGACTGATGGCAGTCTGCTGGGCGCCGTGCGGCCCGGCATGGTGCTCGGGCTGCCAGTGGGCACGGTCGTCGGTGTGCGCGCCGTCTGGGAGACGCCTGGGGGCCGTGGCGGCAGCTCTGCGTGTGGCTCGGATGGCTGCGGTCCGCGGGGAATGACTGCGATGGCGATAAACGATGCGGCTCCAGCCGCCGTTGCGGCGCCGGCGACTGCGCGCCAATGCCTACGCAGTAGGCCGGCTAACGCGGCCGCGGAAAGCAACGGGAGAAGTCCGCGTACGACGTAGAGGTGTCTGCGCTTTTTGGCCGGCTTCTCGGGTTGTGGTGGCTCGGCGAGCGCCTCGAGCGCGTGCTGCTGAACGTCGACCTGAGCACGTAGGTCACGCAGCCGTGCGAGGGTATAGCCGAGCGCCGCGGCCATGATGACGGCTGCTGTGCTGATGATAGTAGTGACGGCGATGTCACTCATCTGACTTAGCGTACTCGCTCTGTGTGCTTACGTGGTCACTCTGATGGATGAATCAGCATACGTGCGGATGTTCGTATGCGAATGCACGTGCACCGCCGGGATCTGGCTCGGCGTCAGGCATTGCGCGGGCGCTGGCTTTCTTTCATCCGGCGCTCTCGGTCGATGCGGTACGCGGTAGTGATCGCGTCCTTCGTGGACTGCGGTACGCGCCGCCACTTGCCCGGATCGATCCCCAACTCTTCCAGCATTACCGACAGATCGTCAGGGGGCGAGTGGTCCCTAATCGGGGTGGGCTCGCCTCCTTCGAGGATTGCCTTCACTGAGCCGGGCTGCCATCGCAGCGTGGTCTCGATGCGGACGTAGTTGAAGCGCTCTGGCTGTACCTCGTCTTTTTCCCAGTTGATCCAGGTCGTTCGGCTACCGCCGAATGCCTTGGCAGCTTTGTTCTGGCTCATCGCCAGTTGCTCGCGGCGGGCCATCATGTGCTCTCCGAGCGTGGGCATCCTCTGATCATTCCTGTTCAGTTCTGACCAATCCAGCGCTAGCAAACCCAGAGAGCGCAGATGGGCTACTTTGGTTGACCAGAGTTGTACAGGGCTGTACCGTTCAAGCATGAGCAGTGAACAGCCAGCTACAGCGGTCGACGAGTCACCGATGGTGATGATCGATAGGCGCAAACTGCGAAGACTGCGCCAGGAGAGCGGCATGAACCAGCTCGAACTGGCCGATCGCAGTGGGCTCAGCTTTGGCTATGTCGGCCACCTCGAACGTGGAACCAGACTGCGCGTCAGCCCCCGCGTTCTGGGTGCGCTCTGCGACGCCTTGGGTGTGCAAGACCGTACCGAGCTGATGGCGTCGTGACCGTCTTCGACTCGATGACTCCGGCTGAGCGGTCACTGCGGGCCCGTACCGCAGTGCACACCTCATGGGCGAACACCACCGACCGGCGCAAGCGCACCAGCAAGGGGACCGCCGCGTTCCTGG
>NZ_DATNGK010000306.1:0-53535 GCF_035605935.1 Actinocrinis sp.
GCCGTCGTTGGCGCGCATCCTCGGCCCGTACGTGTTGAAGATCCGCACGATCGCCGTGTCAACACCCAGATTCGCCCGGTACGCCGCCGTCAGCGCTTCAGCGAATCGCTTCGCCTCGTCGTAGCAACTGCGCGGGCCGACCGGGTTCACGTTGCCCCAGTAGCTCTCGACTTGGGGATGCACCAGTGGATCGCCGTAGACCTCGGAGGTGGAGACCAGTACGAAGCGCGCATTCTTGCGCCGCGCGAGTTCGAGGGCGTTGAGCGTGCCGTGCGCTCCCGCCTTCAGCGTCTCGATGGGAAAGCGGGCGTAGTCACGCGGTGACGCGGGCGAGGCCAGGTGCAGGACCGTGTCGAGCGGCCCCGAGACATCGAAGGGATCGCAGACGTCGGACACCTCCAGGGTGAAGCCCGGATCGTCGCGACGCGCCGCGAGGTTGTCGGCCGAGCCGGTGAGCAGATTGTCGACGGCGACCACCGCGAAGCCCTCGTCCCGAAGGCGATCGCACAGATGGGAGCCGACGAAGCCGGCCCCGCCGGTCACCACGACCCGGCCCCCGCCGGGCTGAAGACTGCTCACGTCACGACTCCCGCAGCGAGCGACCGGTCTTGGTCAGGAACACGTCGTCGAGCGTCGGGCGGTGCAGTTCGATGGTGGACAGCTCGATCCCGGCGCCCTCGAGCGTCCGCATCACTTGCGGGATCGCCGTCTGCCCGGCCTCGACGGTCAGCCGCAGCTCGTCGTCGTCGCGGGCCTCGACCGAGCGCAGGTATGGCTGGCCGGTCAGCAGCTCCGCCGCCTTCTGCGCCGTGCCGGTCAGCCCGACAGTCACCACGTCGCCGGAGATCGCCCGCTTGAGCGCGTCGGGCGTGTCCTCGGCGACGACCTCGCCGTGGTCGATGATCGCGATCCGGTCGCACAGGGCGTCGGCCTCGTCGAGATAGTGCGTGGTGAGGAATACGGTCATGCCCTCGTCGCGCAGCTTGCGCACGAGGTCCCACATGTGCGCGCGGCTCTGCGGATCGAGCCCTGAGGTGGGCTCGTCGAGGAACAGCACCTTGGGCTGGTGGATGACGCCGAGCGCGATGTCCACGCGGCGGCGCTGGCCGCCCGAGTAGGTCTTGCAGTTGCGGTCGCCATATTCGGTCAGGTTGAAGGCTTCCAGCGCGGCGGCGGCCCGCTCCTGCGCCGCGGCCTTGCCGATACCGTGCATCCGCGCCTGCAGGACGAGTTCCTGACGCGCCGTCACGTCGTCCCAGGTGCCGCCGCCTTGCGCGACGTAGCCGATGCTGCGGCGCACCCGCGCCGGTTCGGTGCGCAGGTCCGCGCCGGCCACCCGGGCCTCGCCGTCGTCGGGCGACAGCAAGGTGGCGAACATTCTCAGCGTGGTGGTCTTTCCCGCGCCGTTCGGGCCGAGGAAGCCGAAGATCTCGCCCTCGGCGACCTTGAGGTCCACCCCGGCCACCGCCTCGACCACGGCGGTCTTGCGCCGGCGCCGGGTTTGGAACGACTTGCGCAGGCCCTTGGCCTCGATCACGGGGATCCTCCTTCGCTCAGCGCGTTCGACAGCAGGGGAGCCACTGACCCGGTCACCGCACGGACCGAGTGAACAGGCGGGCCGACCAGGCCAGGGTGAGCACGGCGATGCCCGCCATGATCACGATGCTCTGCCAGACCACGGCGTCGGCGGCGTGTCCGGCGAACAGCGCGCGCATCCCGGAAACCGCCCAGCTGAACGGGTTCCAGTCGGCGACGCGGCGCAGCCACAGCGGGGCCAGTGCGAGCGGCAGCAGCGTGCCGGACAGCAGCATCAGCGGCTGCGCGAGGTTGTTGATCACCTGGCCCAGGACTCCGGCGTTGCTGATCTTGAGCGCGATGCCGTAGGAGATCGCCGAGCTGGTCAGCGAGATCAGCGCGAGCAGCGCGTAGGCGAGCAGCAGGTCGCCGACGTGCACGAACAGCCCGAGCGGGAGCGAGAGCAGGATGATGATGGCCGCTTGGATCGCGAGCGTCACCACGTCTCGCAGCGCCCGGCCGAGCAGCAGCGCGATCCGGCTGATCGGCGTGACTCTGGCGCGTTCGATGACGCCCGAGCTGAGTTCGGCCAGCAGTCCGAAGCCGACGTACAGGCCGCCGCCGAGGGCCAGCGCGACCAGCATGCCCGGGATGTAGATGCGGTAGGCGGCGGCCATCGATCCGTTGTCGAGCGAGGAGAGGGCCGGCTTGAGTAAGGGCGCGAACAGCGCCATGTACACCACCGGCTGCGCCACGCCCAGGAAGACCCAGAGCGGCGAGCGGACCATCAACAACAGATGCCGCTGGAAGACGATCCAGACGTCACGCGACACCTTCATCGGTCACCTCGCTGTATTCGGGTGGAACGCTTGTCAGCAGGACTGTTCACAGCAGCACCGGCGCCGGTGCGGATCGCGGTGCGCCGCGGGCGGCCAGGGCCAGGGATTCGAGCAGACCGGCCGCTGCCGCAGCGCCTCCGGCCGCACGGAACGAGTCGCGCACGCGTCGCGCCGCCGCGCGATAGGAGGGGTCGTCGAGCACTGCGACAAGTGCCTCGCGCAGCGCCTCGGGCGTGGATCTGGCGAATCGCACGCGCACGCCTGCGCCGGCCGCGGCGACCTGCGCGGCGTTGATCGGCTGGTCCCCCTTGATGGGCGCGATGACGAGGGGCAGCGCGTGCGCCAAGGCCTCGCACACGGTGTTCAGGCCGCCGTGGCTGACCACAGCGTCGAGGCGCGGCATCAGGTCGAGCATCGGCACCTGACGGACCACCAGCACATGCTCGGGCGGATCAGGGATCGCGTATTGCGGCGCGACGACGACTGCCTGAAGCCGGTCCCCGAGCGGTTCGAGTGCTTGCGTGATGCGCCGGTAGAAGCTCTCGGCCAGGTCCATCGAGAGCGTCCCCATCGTGACGAGCACGTGCTTGCGGTCGGGGTCGAGCCATTGCCAGGGGAACGCGTCGTCCGAGACGCGCTGCCCGAGTGCCGGGCCGACGAAGGCGGCATCGCGCAGCCAGGGCAGCTCATCGGCTGTCCGTGCGCCGACCAGCGCGGTGCCGGTGAACGCGATCAGCAGGTGCGGCGAGAAGCGAAGGTCGTGCGGTGGCAGACCGGGCAGACCCGCTTCCGTCCACAGGCCGTCGAGCAGGCCGAGGATCCAGGACTCCACTGTAGGCAGCGCCCGGTAGGGGCGGGCCAGCTCCATCGTGGTCGGCGCGAGGCTCGCCCATGCCAGGCTTCTGCGATGCGCGATCAGCGCTCCGGCGACAGCGTGCTGATCCACCGCCAGGACGTCCGGCCGGAAGGCGTCGGCTGCCTGGTCGATGCCGCGCAGCGTGGTGCGGGCGTGCGGGACGATGTATCCGGCCCATCGCGATTTGACGGCGGCCATACCCAGTTCGCCCTGGCCGCCGCGGTGGGCGCGCAGCGGGATCGGGTGCACGCGTGCGTCCGGTCCGATCAGCGGACGCAGGAAGCGTTCCGAACCCGCCCATGTCACCTCATGGCCGCGCGCTTCAAGCTGGGCGGCGACCGCGGCGATCGCGTGCGCGTGGCCCATCAGCGGCAGCGTGACGAACAGGAACCTGCTCACCGACGGCCTCCGGTGGTGCGGGAGGCGACATAAACGGCCACGTCGGCGATGGTGAGCGCGATGATCTGGTCCAGCTCCAGCGTCGCCACGTGCCCGACCAGGTCCACCTGCTCGCCGTATCGGCGGGCCAGTGCGTCGCCGAGTTCCGCGAGTTCGACGCTCTCCAACAGCAGATCCGCGTCCAGGCGGGTGTGCGGGCCGAGTGCGGCCAGCCACTGCTGGCCCTCTCCGGTGACTTCCTGCAGGAGCGCGGCGATCTGCGTGATCAGCGGATCCTGCGCGCTCAGGTCGATCGCCGCGCGCGGATCGGACACGGTCGCTGCCTGCGACTCGCCGAGTGTCACAGGCGCGCCGCCTCCGCCCGCTCGGGCTCCGGCTCGGGCTTCACGGCGCGCACCGCGCCGTACGTCATGGCACCTGTCTCAAAGCCCTTCAACATCAGCGGGCCGGCGTAGAAGAACCCGAGCACGTCCACGCCGCGGTCCCGGGCCAGCTCGCGCATCGCGCGCGGACCGTCGACCTTCGGGACGAGCGCGAACGCCGGATCCCAGGAGTTGGCGACCGCGGCCGTCCAGTCCACCGCGCCGACCTGCTCGTAGCCGGCCGCGCGAGCCAGCCGCTCGTGTTCGGGCAGCGAGGAGAAGCTCGGCATCACCTGGTGCCGCAGGATCTGCTTGACCAGGGCGTCTTCGTCCGCGGTCAGCTCGCCGTCGCGTACGGCCCAGGTCGCCACCGCCAGTACGCCGCCGGGCCGCAGCAGCCGCAGTGTCTCGGCGAAGAACGCCGCCCGGTCCGGGATGTGCATCAGGCTCTCGAGCGCCCAGATCGCGTCGAAGGAAGCGTCCGGATATCCGGTGCGCAGCGCGTCCGCCTGGTGGAACCGTGCCCGGTCGGCGAGGCCCGCGTCGCGCGCCTTCTGCCGGGCGCGCTCGGCCTGGGCGGCGCTGAGTGTGACGCCGTCGACGGTGCATCCCAAGCTGCCGGCCAGATACAGCGCGGAGCCGCCGATCCCGCAGCCGACGTCGAGGACGTGCGAGCGCTCCTGGATGCCGGCGAACGCGACGAGCTCGCGCACCAGGCGATCGGTGGCGGTGCGGCGGTCCGCGCCCTCGGTGCCGGGTGACTCGCCGGGGTCCCAATATCCGTGGTGAACGTGTTCTCCCCAAAGATCCTCATATAGATCAAGGGTCGTGTCGTAATACCGCTCCACCGCCGCGTTGAGCCCGGACTGCGCGGCGGCGGGCGCGGCGCTGATGTCGACATCCACGACGGCCAGTCTCCCTGGGATGAATGCATTCGAAATCACTATTGCTCGGGCGCAGGAAAAGAGACCCAGCTGTCCCGAGAAATAAGCATGCCAAAAAGGAACCGCATATTTCGTAAGCGATCGAATCAGGCGCTTGATGCGGCCGCGGTGACGGCTAAGTCGCGGCGGCCGTGAAACTTACATTCGACCCGGAAAGCCGGGGCAGATCTGGTATATACCAATCTCAGCGAGCGTAAGTGCCGGATCTCCAGAGCTTGTGATCTGAGAAGATTTCGGCGTTTCAGCAGCTCAGATAAGTTAGTGGCTTACCTTTGACTGCCTGCGTGCTGACCTCGCGTCAACGCGATGACGAACACTAAATCAGTGCTGTCGGTCAGCGACGAGGTTGCCACGAGTGCCTTCCGCCGTCAATTCCCCAATCCGTTCAGAGAAGCAGCGGCTGTCCGGCAGGTCGTGACCTGCGCAAAGAAAATCGATCAGTCGCAGGGTCTTGCGGCGCCCCAATTCCTGTGGTGAGAATGGCGCCGAACGGGGGGTTGGCCACCGCTGAACCCCCGTCACCTCGCCGATCCGACGAAGGACCGGCTTTCGGCCCGCCGGCCGCTCAGGACGGCGGGTACCCGCGACGGCACGCGCCGGGCCCGGTGGTACGCCGGGCCTTTTGCGCTCTCCAACCCGCGCGCCGCGGAACGCACCCGGTGTCAGGCAGTTCAAGCAAGCTCACGCAACTCAGCCGTACGGCTCAGACCGCGCCCGGTCTCCAGTTCGTCATGCGCCGGCGCGCGAAGGGGGAAGGTGTTTCGTGATCGAGGACGCAGAACCGCCGCTGGATCCGGGATGGGTCGACGAGGTGCTCCTGGCCGGTCGCGCGGCCGATCACTGCCTGGTCCTCGGCGCCCCGACCGACCGCGCATCGTTGCGCGCGCTGGTGGCCGGCGAACAGGCCCGGCTCACCGAGGCCGGCCTGCGCCGCGGCGGCGTGATCGCGCTGTGTCTTCCGCCGTCCCTAGCGTTCATCAGCACCCTGTTCGCGGCGTGGCGGATCGGCGCGCAGGCGATTCTGCTCGATCACCGGCTCACCGCCTACGAGACCGAGCGGGCGCTCGCGCGGCTCACTCCCCAAGTCGTGGTGCGGGCGAAGCAGGCGCCTGACGGAGCATTGCGCGGCTTCGCACAGGTCACGGCCGAGGTGTCCACCTACCCGGGCCTGCCAGCCGCCGGCCCGCACGCGCTCGTCCAGCTCAGCTCCGGATCCACCGGCCCCTCCAAGGTGATCGGCCGCACCGCCGCCGACTTAGTCGCCGAGATCGACCGCTACCGGCAAATCGACGGGGTGCCGCGCGAAGGCGAACGCATCGTGTCGCTGGCCTCGATGGTCCACGTGCTGGGGCTGGTCGGGGGGCTGCTCTACGGGCTGGCGGCCGGTGTGCAGCTCGCGGTCCCGGAGCGCATGACGCCGCTCGGCATCCTGGACACGGTGGCCGCCGGCCTCGAGCCCACGACGCTGCTGGGCGTGCCCTTCCACATCGAATTGCTCGCTTCCGTGGCCGATCCTCCGCCGCTGCCGCAGCTCACCGGCATGACGACCGGCGGCGAGCTGGTCCGGTCCGGAGTGTACGAGTCCTTCGTCAATCGGTACGGGGTCCGGCTGGGCAACATGTATGGCATGACGGAGGCCGGGGTGATCGCGACCGACCTGTTCGCGGCCGATCGTCCCGCGCTGCGCCCGGCACCTGGCCTGACGGTGCGCGAGCAGGGCGGCGAGCTGCATCTCGCGATGCCCCGCTCTCCGTACCTCGGCGACACGGATCCGGCTCGCTGGTCTGAGGGCTGGCTGCACACTCGCGACGCTGGTTCGGTCGATCCGCGCACCGGGCTCATGCGTGTGCTCGGCCGTCGTGATTCGCAGGTCTCGGTCGGCGGTCTCAAGGTCGATCTGACCGAGGTGGAGCACACGCTCGCCGATCTGCCCGAGGTCGAGGGCGCGGTGGTCGTGTTCGACAAGGCGGTCGAGGCGTACGTCGTGCTGCGCAATCCGGATGCGCAGACCCGAGTTCGGGAGCTGCTCGCCCAGCGTCTCGCCGCGTATAAGAGACCGCGCGTCCTGCACGTTGTCGAGCGTCTGCCGCGCACCGCGACCGGGAAGCTCGTGCGGGACCAGACGGTGTTGCAACAGACCGCGCCGCAGCAGGAGCAGCCGCCACAGACGCAGTCGCAGGAGGCAGCGACGCGCGGCGCGCCGCAAGCCGGCGCCGCCGAACTGAACCTCGCCCGCTGAGCCGCGCGCGGGCCGACCACCACCGCAAACGCTGTCCGAGCAAACCCGCCGATCCGCGTCCACCACCCGGTTCAACCCCGGCGGCGGCTTCCCTATCGCCTCCGACTTCCACGCCTGCCACCGCTTTGCCGCCGCTCCCCCACCGTTTCGAAAGGACGTCTCCGCGAGATGAGCGATGACGAGATCCGCGAGTTCATCATCCAGTCGCTGAGCGCGATGAATTACGACGTCACCGACGTCGGCGCCGACACCCTGCTCGGTCCCGCCGGCGCCGATCTGGAATCGCTTGCTCTGGCCGAGCTCTCGGTACGGGTCGAGGACCAGTACGGCGTCAGGTTCGACGACGACGAGGCGGAGAAGCTGGTCGCGATGACCATCGGCGAGTTCGCCCGCGCCGTGGCCGAGCGCCTCGAGTCCGCATCGGCGGCGGGACGCTGACCGTGTCCGGCTTCCCTGAGCGCGCCGAACTCCTGACGATGCTCGCGGCCTTCGGCGGCCGCAGACCGGAGCAGGTGCCGGAGAACCTCGATTCGATGGAGCTGGCCTGGCTCATTCATCAGGTCGAGGAGCGCTACGGGCGGCGGATCGACCTGGACGACGCGGCTTTGGCCCGCATGACGAGCGTCACCAGCGCGCAGCAGGTGCTGCGCGACCACGTCTTTGAGGCGGCCGATGACTGACGCGGTCCACCTTGCCCGACACCCGGTCGCGTTGCGCGGCCCCGAGCCCGTTGTGATCAGTGCCGCGGCCGTGGCCAGCGCTTTCGGACGCGGTGTCGAGCCACTGCTGTCCGCGGTCCTCGACGGTGCGCCCGGGTTCCGGGCGGTGCGCCGCTTCGATGTCGCGCAACGGCGGGTCGGCGTGGCCGCCACATTGCCGGGATCGCCCTCGCTGGGCGACGAGTTGGACCGGGTCATCGGCGAAGCCTGCGACGAGGCTGTGCTCTCCCCCGCTCTACGCGCGCAATCTCCGCTCTACCTCGCGGTTCACGGCGATCCGGACCTGCCAAGGGTGAGTGGAGCCGAGGCAGGCAGGCATGGCGCGGACGCGTTCGCGCGATCGGTCGCGAAACGCAGTGGGCTGTCAGACGAGACAGCGCGCGCGTACACCTCGGCCTGCGTCGCCGCGAGCACGGCGGTGGCCGATGCCGCGGCGGCCGTCGCCAGGGGGCGGGTGAGCAGGGTGGTTGTCGCGGCCGGTTACTTGGTCGATCCGGATCAATTCGCACTCTTCGACGCCGGTCGCGCGCTGGCCCCCGACGGCAGAGTGCGGCCGTTCAGCGCGCGGCGCGGCGGGCTGCTGTTGGGCGACGGCATGGGCGCAGTGGTGATCGAGTCGGCTTCGGCTGCCGCGCGCCGGGGTGTCAAGCCGCTGGCTCGGCTGGCCGGGTGGGGACGCACCGGGGACGCGTATCACGTGTGTCGTCCGCGACCTGACGGCGCCGGTCTCGCGCGAGCGATCACGGCTGCCGCGCAGCGGGCATCGATCCGCGCCGAGGCGATCGGCTACGTCAACGCGCACGGCTCGGGCACCGCACACAGCGACGCGGCCGAAGCCGCCGCGCTGCACTCGGCGCTGGGCGAGTCGGCCGAGACAGTACCGGTCAGCTCCACCAAATCAGTGCACGGTCAGGCACTTGAAGCCGGTGCGCTGGTGGAGCTGATCGTGACGCTGCACACGCTGCGCGCCGGGCAGCTCCCGGTCAACGCCGGCTATCTCGGGCCGGACGAGGAATGCCGTCTGAATCTGGTGCTGGCACCCGGTCAGACTCGCTCGATCGACTATGCGCTGAGCATCAACAGCGCGTTCGGCGGAGCGAACACCGCCCTGCTGGTAGGTGCGCCGTGATACCCCTGGTCAGCCCGAACACGATCGGTGACGCGCCGTCAGTGCGCGTCATAGCAACTCCCCCAGCGGTGACGAGCTTGGCGGGCCGCGCCGAAGCGGCCGGTTTCGCGGTGGTGGCGGCGTCGACCTGGCCGCAATCCCCGGCAGATATCGCGCCGCCAGCGGTGGCCGGGTTCGTGACCTCTTCCTTCAGTCCGCTCGCCATAGAGGTCGCCCGGCGCTGCCTCGAGCAGCGGGCGAATTCGATGGCAGGCACAGCCGAGACCGAAGCGTCGTCCACGGCGGTAATCATCGCCAGCTCGCTCGGCGACATCGCCGGGGCGCGGCACGTGGCGCAGACCGTCGATGCCGGGACGCGGGTCGGCCCGCTGCTGTTTTTCCAGTGCGTGCCGAACGCGGTAGCTGGTCATATCGCGGCGCGGTGGGGGCTCGTCGGGCCTGTTATTTGCCTCGGTGATGAGCGATCCGCGCTCGACGCCGCTGGGCTGCTGATCGAAGACGTAGATGCCGGCGCGGTGTTGCTGATTCGGGTCGAGCAGGCGGCGACCGCGGACGAGCCCGACCGCGCCGAGGCGGTCCTGCTGACCGCGAGCGCTCCGGCGCACGAGAGGAGTCGGGCATGAGCGACCGCAGTGAAAGCAACCGCGGCGTGGTGATCACCGGCATCGGCCTGGTGACGCCGGTCGGTGAGAGCGCCGACGCGATCATGTCGGCGATGTGCGAAGGACGGTCGGGACTCAGCCGTCCGCCGCGGGATCACCCGCTCGCCGAGTCGCTGGAGGTCGCTGGCTTCGCGCCGCCTATCGATCCGACGAGCGTGCTGCCTCCGCCTGAGACCCGAGTGGTGGACCGGTACGTCGTAATGGCGCTCAAGGCCGCCGCCGATGCGTTGGCCGACGCCGACCTCGTCGTGGGCCGCGATGTGGACCCCTTCCGGATCGCGGTGATCGTGTCGGGCACCGGGGGCCTGGCCACATTGGCAGAGCAGGTAGTCATCCGAACGCAGCGCGGACGACTGGGCGTCAGTCCATATCTGTTGCCTGGGATGTTGCCGAACATGGGCGCGGCCCGCATCGCCATCAAGTACGGCATCCGCGGCTACAGCTCCTCGATCGGCACCGCCTGCGCGGCCGGCGCCCAGTCGATCGGGGAGGCGACGCGGCTGCTGCGCGCGGGAGAGGCCGACGTGGTCGTGTGCGGTTGCAGCGAGGCTCCGCTGTTCCCGACGCTGGCTGACACCTTCGCCAACGCGCGCGCGCTGGCCCGCGGCTGGGGACACGACCCGGCCGCCGCGAGCCGCCCGTTCGACCGGCGGCGGGCCGGCCTCGTGCTCGGCGAGGGCGCCGGCATCCTTGTGCTCGAACGGGTCGAGCACGCGAACGCACGCGGCGCGGCGGGCTACGCGGACGTGTCCGGCTGGGGCGCCACCAACGACGCGCACCATCCCACGATGCCCGACCCGGAGGGAGGCGGCGCCGCCGAATGCATCCGCCGTGCGCTGGCCGACGCACGGATCACGCCCGGCGACGTCGGCTACCTCAACGCCCACGGAACGAGCACGAAGCTCGGCGACGTGGCCGAGGCGCGGGCCATCCGCGCCGCGTTCGGCGCGCAGCTTCCGCCGGTCAGCTCGACGAAGGCGGTGACCGGGCACATGCTCGGCGCCTCCGGCGTCGCGGAGGCCGCGGTCACGGTGCTCGCGCTGCGGCGCGGACTGCTTCCGCCGACGCAGAACCTCGACGATCCGGACCCGGACTGCGAACTCGACCACATCCGCAAGGCGCCGCGGCAGGCGCAGCCGGCCTACGCCTTGTCGAATTCGTTCGGCTTCGGCGGCCACAACATCAGCCTCGTCTTCGGCCAACCGAGTACCCGGCTCGTCCGCGAGGTCTGACGCGAGCAAACCGTGCATCCGAGACCTGAGAACCGAGACCCGAGAACCGAGACCAGATTCGTGACAACGACCGTTCCGTGCCGCGACACCGCGCGGCCGCCGGCGAAAGGAAGGTGAGCGAAGTGGATGTGCTCGCAGTCGACCACGTCGAATTCTTCACGGGCGACGCCCGGCAGGCGGCTTTCGTGCTGTGCCGCGCGTTCGGCTTCCGCATCCTCGGCCAGGGCGGGCCGGACACCGGCGCGCCGGGGCGGCGCAGCCTGCTGGTCGGGCACGGCGGCAGCAGAGTGCTGATGACCTCCGGGCTGGCCGCGCATCACCCGGCCGCCGACTATGTGGCCCGGCACGGCGACGGCGTCGCGGTGATCGCGTTCCGGGTGGAGGACGCCGCGGCCGCTTATGCCGAGTCCGTCGCGGCCGGAGCGATACCGCTGCAGCAGCCGCTCGTGCGCGAGCGCGACGGCGAGCGGGTTGTCACGGCGGTTGTCTCAGGGTTCGGCGACGTCGCGCACCGCTTCGTGGAGCGCAGCGGTCCCGGCGCCGAGTTCCTGCCCGGTCTCGTCGAGATGGCCGAGTCGCCGGCCGCGGACAGCACGCAGCTGCTGACCGCGATCGACCACGCCGCCTTCTGCGTGCCCGCCGGCGAGTTGGAGCCGACGGTGCGCCACTACCGCAAGACCTTCGGGTTCGAGCCGATCTTCGAGGAGTACGTGGCGGTCGGCGACCAGGGCATGTTCTCGCAGGTGGTACAGAGCGCGTCCGGCGCGGTGACCTTCACGTTGATCGAGCCGGACACCAGCCGCCGCCGCGGCCAGATCGACGACTTCCTGGCCTGGCACGGTGGACCGGGCGTGCAGCATGTGGCCTTGAGCACCGGCGACATCGCCGGGGCGGTGGACGCCTTCAGCGCGCGCGGAGCCGGATTCGCGCCCACCCCGGCCGCTTACTACGAGGAACTCGGCGCGCGGCTCGGCCCGATCGACATCCCGGTAGAGCGGCTCAGTTCGCGCGGCATCCTGGCCGACCGCGATCACTGGGGCCTGATGTACCAGATCTTCGCCCGGTCGATGCACGTGCGCAACACCTTCTTCTGGGAGCTGATCGAGCGGCACGGCGCGCGCACGTTCGGCACCAGCAACATTCCCGCCCTGTACGCGGCGAAGGAGCGGGAGCTGTGCGCCGTGCGCGACGCCGCGTTAGCCGACACTGCGTCTACCAACGCTGCGTCGATCAACACCGTGCGGAGGCCCGCGTGACCGTCTCATCCCCGCCCCTCTCGTCACCGCCGATCCCGCCGCTCACCGAGGCGCAGCGGGCCCTGCTCCCCACCGATGACGAGGTGGCCCATTACGAAGAGCACGGCTGGTACTTGACCAAGAAGCTGCTCACCGACGAGGAGGTCGACGAGCTGGTTGAGGCGAGCGAGCGGTACTACGCCGGCGAGCGAAGCAGGAGCCTGCCGCTGCGGCCGCCGCGCCTGGCCTATTGGGAGCCCGGCCACGGCGCGGTGCAGCGGCACAACGACTACGTCCACGTCGAGAGCGACCCGATCGCGCGGATCCTGCGCAAGCCGCTGATCGGCGCGGTCGCGGCGCGGCTGGCCGGGGCCGAGGCAATCCGCGTGTTCCAGTCCACGCTCATCTACAAGCCGCCGGTGCCCGACGAGCCGAGCAACATCGTGCCCTGGCACTTCGACAAGCACTACTGGGCCACCAGCACCTCCGAGCGGATGCTGACCGCGTTCATCCCGTTGCACGACTGCGGCCCGCGCATGGGCACGATCACCATGATCGACGGCAGCCACCGGTGGAAGGAGGTGGGCCGCGAGGACTCCATGACCAAGCACTTCGCGGACCGCGACAAGTCAGACCTCGAACGGGTCCTCGCGGAGAACGCCGCTTTCAACAACGCCGAGGTCCGCAAGGTGCAGATGGAGATCCCCAAGGGGCACCTGAGCTTCCATCACTGCCGCACTTATCACGGCAGCGGACCGAACCGCAGCGACCGGCCACGGCGCGCCGTCTCGCTGCACCTTCAGGACTCGGCCAATGAATACCGCCGGTTCGAGCTGAGCGACGGCAGCACCGTGGCGTACAACCACGACACGCTGGTGCGCCGGCTCGCGGACGGCCGGCCCGACTACGCCGATCCCGAGTACTGCCCGGTGATCTGGAGCGATGGTGCCGAAGCCCTCTAGCGCCGATCTGAACCGGGCCGATCTGTACCGGACCGTGCGGTTGATCCGCCGGTTCGAAGAGCGGGCGATCGAGCTGGTTCGATCCGGCGTGATCGTCGGCGGCATTCACCCTTATATCGGCCAGGAGGCGATCGCGGCCGGAGTGTGCGCCGCGCTGCGCCGCGATGACTTCATCACCAGCACCCATCGCGGCCACGGGCACGTGCTGGCTAAGGGCGCTGATCCAGCGCGGATGCTGGCGGAACTGGCCGGCCGAGTCACCGGGCTCAATCGCGGGCGCGGCGGATCGATGCACGCGGCCGATTTCGCCGTGGGCATTCTCGGCGCCGACGCGATCGTGGGCGCCGCGGCTCCGATCGCGGCGGGCGCCGCCTGGGCGTCCCGGCAGGCCGGAGCGGATCGGGTCACCGCCGCGTTCTTCGGCGATGGCGCGGTCAACCAGGGTGTCCTGCTGGAGACGTTCAACCTGGCGGCGCTGTGGCGGGTGCCGGTCGTGTTCGTCTGCGAGAACAACGGGTTCGCCACCTCGACGCGGACCGGCGACGCGGTGGCGGGCACGATCGTCGGGCGCGGCGAGGCATTCGGCATCCCAGCGCGCACGGTAGACGGCATGGACCCGGAGTCGGTCTACGAAGCCACGGCCGAGGCGGTGGCCCGCTCCCGCGCGGGTGACGGGCCGTCACTTCTTGAGTGTGTGACCTATCGGTTCGACGCGCATCACACCTTCGAGTACGCCGCTCGACCCCGGTATCGCAGTGCCGAGGAGGTGGAGACCGCGCGGGCGCGCGACCCGCTGGACATCCAGGGCTCGCGATTGTCCGGGGCCGCGCGGGCGCGGATCGATGCCGAGATCGAGGAGCTGCTCGCGGAGGCGGTGCTGTTCGCGACCGGCAGCCCACATCCGGACCCTGATTCAGCGCTGGACTACCTTTACGCCGACGGCACCCGGACCAGGAGCGGGGTGGGCTGATGGCTAACCAGTCGTATCTCAAGGCCCTCAATCGGGCACTCGGCGACGAGATGGCGCGCGATCCCGCGGTCTGTGTCTTCGGCGAGGATGTCAGGTCCGCGGCCACAAACGTGACGGCAGGCCTGCTGGGACGGTTCGGGCCGCAGCGGGTACTCGACACGCCGATCTGCGAGCAGGCGTTCACCGGCTTCGCGACCGGCGCAGCGCTGGCCGGGCTGCGTCCGCTGATCGAGTATCAGATTCCCGCGCTGCTCTTCCTTGCCTTTGAGCAGATCGCGGACCAGGCGCACAAGGTGTCGTTGATGACCGGCGGTCAGGCGCGGGTGCCGGTGACGTATCTGGTGACCGGCTCCGGTTCGCGGGAGGGCTGGGCCGGGCAGCACTCCGATCATCCCTACAGCCTGTTCGCGCACATCGGCGTGAAGACCGTGGTCCCGGCCACGGTCCGGGACGCGTATGGCCTGCTGGTCTCGGCGATCCGGGATGACGATCCGGTCGTGCTCTTCGCGCCGTCTGGTGCGATGCGCCGGCGCGAGGATGTGGACTTCGCCGAAGTGGCGCCGGTTCCGCTCGGGGTCGGCCGGGTGCAGCGGCCCGGTACGCAGGTCACCGTCGTCGCCATCGGGCATCTGGTACACGACGCGCTCGCGGTGGCCGACGAGCTGGCCGAGGAGGTCTCGGTCGAGGTCTTCGACCCCAGGACGGTGCATCCCTTCGACTGGTCCGGGCTGGCGGCCAGCCTCGAGCGCACCGGGCGGCTCGTCGTGTTCGACGATGCGAACCGGTCCTGCGGGATCGGCGGGGAAGTCGTGGCCACGGCGGCCGAGGGGATGCGGCTGATCGCGCCGCCGAGGCGGGTGACCCGGCCGGACGGTGCGGTCCTGCCGTTCGCCCTGCAACTCGATCGGGCCCTGCAGCCGAGCCGGGAGCAGTTGCGCGCGGCGATTCTCGCGAGCGTCGGATCGACGCAGCTGGCAGGCGCGGCGCATGGCTGAGGAGACAGCACGCTCGCGCGCGGTCCCGATTGCGAACCAGAGGGAGAAAACGTCATGAGCATCGCCGGCATCCGGGCGGCGCTGGCCGCGGATCCCGAACTCGGCGCGGGCAACGTTTTGCCGAAGCTGATCGAGCACGGCGCCCCACTCGACGGCCCCGGCCTCGCGTTCGATCGCGCGGTGGACGGCCTACCGGCTTGGCACGGACTCACCCTCGGGCAGTTGCACGAGCGAGTCGCGGCCCGCGCCGCGTGGCTGCGCCGCCAGGGCGTCGGTCCGCGCGACCCGGTCGCCGTGCACGTGTCGAGCTCGGCCGACTGCTTCCTGAACACCCTGGCCTTGAACTGGCTCGGCGCCATTGCGGCCCTGATGAATCCGGATCTGCCCGCCGACGTCGCGGCCGAGTACATCAGGCGGCTGCGAGCCACGGCCCTGCTCACGGACGGCGAACACCGGCAGCGGCTGGCTGGCCAGGATCTGGGCGTCGGCCTGCTGATCGACGCCGCCGAGACAGGCACCGGCGATCCGGCCGCCGCTCCCCCGCCCTACCGCTTGCACTATGACGATCCGATCGCCATCACCCATTCATCCGGCACGACGCGGATGCCTGCAGCGGTCGTGCACTCGCATGGCAGCTTGTTCGCCGCGACCCGGATCATTCGGCTCGGCTCACCGCGCGCGCAGGGTACCGAGCGGATTCTCAGCGCTCTGCCGTCCGCGCACGCGGCCGGGATCATGACCGTCAATCACGCTTTATGCAATCGCAGCGAGCTGCTTTACCTCTCCCAGCAGCGCGACGGCGCCGCGATCTTGGACGCGATCGCGCGCTGGCGGCCCAGCGGGGTCTTCGGCTTCGCGGTCACCTGGGCCGAACTGGCCCGATACGACCTGACCGAGTACGACCTCGAGTCGGTGTCGCTGTGGTTCAACACCGGGGACTGCGTACACGAACCGCACGTGCGGCACCTGGTCGCGGCCGGTTCGCGCAACACGGTCACCCGAGAGGGCGTCAGGCGAGTTCCGGGATCCAGCTTCGTGGACGGGCTGGGCTCGACCGAAATGGGTCACTCGGCCTTCCACATCACGCACCGTTCCGACACCGAGCGGTACGGCCGGTGTGTCGGATTGCCGCATGTGTTCGCCGACATCGCGCTGCTCGACCTGGCGACCGGTCAGCAGGTGCCGGTCGGCGAGGTCGGCCACTTCGGCCTGAAGGCGCCGACGCTGGCGCCTGGCTACTGGAACGACTCGGTGAACACGTATCGCAACCGGCTCAACGGCTACTACCTGACCGGCGACCTGATGTACCGCGACGCGGAGGGCTACTACTACCACGTCGATCGCGCGGTCGATTCGGTGGACCTCGGCGGCGGCGAGTGGCTGTACACGGCCATGTCCGAGGAGCGCATCCTCAAGGCCTGTCCGGATGTGCGCGACTGCACGATCGTCGCCGCGCCCTCCGACGACGGCGTGTTCACCGACGTCCTGCTGAGCCTGCATACGTGGGCTGATTCGAGCGTGGATCGCACCGAAGCGATCCGGGCCGCGTTGTCCAGCGCCGCGGCGGCCACGCTGCGCAAGGTCATCGTGGTCGATGACGGGCAGCTGATCCTCGGTCCCACCGGCAAGGTGCGCAAATTCCTGATGCGGCAGCGGCACCTGGCCGAAACGGTCGCGTGAATGTCGAGCAAAGCTGAGCGGCCTAAAGCTGAGCGATACCGGGGCACGCGGTGACCGCGCTGCTGGACGTCGCGGTCCACCTGCCCGAACAGCGGGTCGCGGTCGAGGAGGTCGCGTCGCGGTACGGGCTCACGCCGATGCAGGTGAAGGTGTTCCGCCGGTATCACAAGCTCGGCGAGGTGCGCCGGGATCCGGGCGGCGGCCTGATCGACCTGCTGCGTGCGGCAATCGCCGGGCTCGAGGGATTGCGCGGCCGCGAGAAGCAGGTCCGGTACGTCGTGCACGCGCGCACGTTCCCTTCGGTCGTGCCCTACCCGCTGCATCCGGTGCACGATCTGTGCCGCGAGTTCGGGTTGGCGCAGGCCAGTGCGTTCTCCGTCGGGCATCACGCTTGCGCCTCGGGGCTGCTCGCGCTGGACGTCGTCGGCCGCCTGCTGGCCGCGGATCCGGATCCCGACGCTCTCGCGCTGGTCGTCGCCGGGGAAAAGACGTTCACGGCGGAGGCCGAGATCCTGCGGGACACCACGTTCTTCAGCGAGGGCGCATCGGCCTGCCTGGTCGGACACGATGGTCCACGTGACCGGATGCTGGCTTATGCCGTGGACCAGCGCGGCGAGTACGACGACGACGCGGAGGAGGTCGCGCTGGCGTTCCAGCGCGACTACGCGCAGCTGCTCTCGGACACGATCCGGGCCGCGCTGGACCGTGCAGCGCTACCTCTCGCCGCGGTCAGCGCGCTGCTTCCGCACAATGTGAACGCGCCGATCTGGCGGCAGGTCTGCCGGATCCTCGACTTCCCGCTGGAGCGGGTCGTGCTCGACAACCTGGCCGGCTACGGCCACGTGTTCTGCGCAGACGCTTTCATCAACTACCGCACCGCGGTGCAGCGGGAGCTGCTGCGGCCCGGCGATCACTACGTGATGGCGGCAGGCGCCGGTCGTGGCGCTGCCTTCGCGGCGATGGTTTTCGAGCACTGACGGACGAGTCCGAGTCCACGGACCGAATGAGGGAGCGAACATGACCGAGCTGGACACCGCCGCGGATCCAGGGCTGCGCGATCGGGTGGTCGAGGAGATATGTGCGCTGCTGCCGCGCGTTCTCAAGCGTGAAGTCGCCGGGGCCACCGCCGACACCACGCTCATGGAGGCGCTCGGCCTGAGTTCGACCGCGGCGCTTGAGCTCGTGCTCGAACTCGAGGAGCGGTTGGAGCGGGAGATCAGCGTCGAGGACATGGGCCGGGAGGACTTCGCCACGATCGGCACGCTGGCTAGCTACATCGCCGCGAATCTGCTGCCCGAGGAGGATTGATGGTTTTCGCGGCGCTCCCGCCGCGACGCTACGACGCAGAGCTCGATGATCCGGATCCGGCGGACGACGAACGGGCACGGCATTGGGGCGTGCGCTCGGCCGCGCGGATCGCCTTCCCGGAGCCCGCGGACAGCGTTCACGACGCCGAGTACGCCGCGCGGCTCGACCGCTACGTCCGGGACATGCTGCGCGAGCACGCGCTCGATTCACTGCCGGACGATCGCGTTCGCGCGGGCTGGTCTTATAGCGAGATCGCCACCGAGCTGATCGAGCGCAGTGTGCCGGCGCAGGAGACGGTCGATCTGCTCGTACTCGCGTACGCGACTCCTGATATCAATCCGGGCCGCAACATGGCGGCGCTGCTCAGCGAGCGTTGCCCGGGCGCGCCGCTCGCGTTCGGGCTGACCGATCAGGGCGCTGCGTCTGCGTTCACCGGCCTTCGCCTGATCCGGGAGTACGCGCGGACCGCCGGGCTGCGCCGTGCCCTGCTGCTCGTGGTCGAGCAGGCCGCACTCCCCTACCAGGCGCGCAGGGTGACCTCGGCCGCGATGCCGAAGGGGCACACCGGCGTCGCACTGCTTCTCGGGGACGCCTCGCACGTCCCGCAATCCGCTGCGCCTGCGCACCTCGGACGGATCGTCACGCTGGTCGGGGCCCGCGAGGATGCGATCGAGCAGGAAATCAGCACGCTGTGTCCCGATCCCCCCAATACAACAGTGATTTTGGGATCCGCGCTAGCCGGCATCGCGAATCGGTTGTCGGCAGCGGGCCTGGGCCGGGTGCGCTTGGCGCCGCCGGGGCGTCCGCTTACCGGCCTGTGGTGGGAATTCGCAGATGAGCTAGACGCACAAAGCGGTTCACGGCGAAGCATCGTGCTGTGTGACTACGACCCCTTACAAGGCTGCGTCTGTGTGGCCGCTCTCGGCTGCGACAGCTCGACGGGCCACTCCCACGTCCTCGGGACGACGCTGAAGGGCTCGGCGCCGGTCAACGCGATCGCGGCGCGATAACCAGGCGGAGCCTCGAGATCATCGACGCGGACAGGTCCAAGCCCGGTGGCCCGAGGGTGCGCCGTCAGCGGCGCTGGGCCCTGCATCGACACGGCGAGACCGGTCGTCAGTCGGGAGCCGACCGCCTTGACGAAGGCCTCTTTGCGGGTCCAGAGCCGCGCGAACAGCTCGGACTGCGCCATCGCGTCCTCGGCTTCGAGCACGAGCCGTGCCTCGTCCGCCGGGAAATACCGCCGGGCCAGAGCCACCGGCGTGGTTCCTGTCGCGAGACGTTGGATGTCAACGCCCACAGATCGCGAGGCCGACACGGCGACCATGCAAAGATCACCCGAGTGCGAGAGATTGACCTCGACGCTGCGCGCATATCCGCTCAAGTGCGGCTTGCCGTGTGGCCCGATCCGCCAGGTGACCTGCGCCGCAGCGATACCGATCCGCTCGCCGACGATGCAGTGCACGGCTGCGTGTGCGATGACGTACTCGCGCCGATCCTGCGGCGAGAGGCAGGCTTCGGCGCGCCTATGCTCCTGCGGCCCGAGCAGCGCAAGCAGGCTGTCCACGGCCGGGTATGCCGTGCGGCAGTCAATCAGCCACACTTCCACCGGGTCCGCGCCGTCGCTCACGAAACGGAAGTATCCCAATTCTGATGACCAGCGACCACGCCGCGACCCAGAACCGAGTGACCCGGAGCCAGCGCGACGCGGGCTTCGCGGAAGCCGCCGATCCGTACTGCCTGCGTCTCGGCGAGGCGCGGACGTTGCTCGCCGGGCATCCCTGGCGCCGCTTCGCAGTACTCGGAGACAGTATCGCGGAGGGCGTCACGGAGCCGGTGCCCGGCTACCGCCCGCTGCCACTGGCGGACCGGGTCGCCGAAGAGCTGAACCGCAGCGGTCCGGGCACCGCGTACTTGAACCTCGGCCGCCGGGGTCTGCGCACGCACGAGGTCCGCGCGACACAGCTGGACCCCGCGCTCGCGTTCGAGCCGGACCTGGCGCTCGTCGTGTGCGGCGCGAACGACGCGCTGCGCCCCGGCTATGAGACGCGCGCTGACGCGGTTGACCATGACCTAGCGGCGATGATCGAGGCCTTACAGACGCACGGCGCGCGCGTGATCACCGTGTCCATATTCGTGCGAAGCGCCTATCCAAGCCTGCCCGCCTGGCTTACGCCGCCGCCGACCGAACGCATGGCCACGCTCGCCCGCCGCACGAACGCGATCGCCGCGCGGCTCGGCACGACGCATGTCGACCTCGCCGACCATCCCACGGCCCGGGACCCGCGCACCATCAGCACCGACGGACTGCACGGCAACGGCCGTAGCCAGGCGATCGCCGCGGCTGAGATCATTCGCGCGCTCGCCGCCTGACGGCCCGTCAATCGGCCGGACCGTCGACGGCGCGGCGGGAACACTGCGGCTATTGTCGATCGCGTGACCGCCGATGCCTCGATGACCACGCCGGACGAACCCACGCTGACGGCTGCGTCCGAAGACACGCTTGGAGCGTCCCGCCCGATTCAGGCTTTGCTGGCAAGACGAGTTATCGGCCTTCGCCTCGGGCCACGTCAGGAGCCTGGCTGGCATGCGGGCTTCGGCACACTGCTCGCGCTGGCGGTTCTCGTCGGCGTGGTGGTCGGGGTCGCCACGGATCTGCTCCAGGCTCACCTGAACGCGCCGTGGCTCGGCTTGGTGAACGCGGCGAGTCCGTGGCTCGCCCCGGCGTTCGCGGTCGGGGTCGCGGCGCGGCGCTACTGGCACGCGGCCGTGGCAGGGTTGGTGACCTGTGTGGTGCAGTTGCTCGCCTACGACATGACGGCGCATCTGCGCGGGGTCGCGGTGAGCAGTGGAATCACCGCGTTCTGGGCGCTGTGCGGTGTGATCGGCGGGCCGACGTTCGGCGTGGCCGGCAGATTGTGGCGCGCGGCGCGGGGACCGCTGCGCGGGCTGGGGCTCGCGCTGCTCGCGAGCGCGTTCCTCGGCGAGGCGGCCATCGCGTACGCGCTGTTCCTGCACTACTACTCGAGCGCGGCGTTGTTCGCCGCGATCGGCCTCGCTCTTATCGCGACACTCGGTGCGCGCGGCCGCCAGCACGTGCGGACCGGCGCGTGGCTGCTCGTGACGCTTCCGGCGGCCGTGGTCGGCGAACTCTTGCTGCACCTGGTCTACAGCCAGACGTTCTGATCGCTGGCCGCGCCGAGCGCAGCGACCACACCGTCAGCCGTGTCAAGCGGCCGAGGGCGTGTGGCCGACCCCTTGTCCGATCGGCCACACGCCCGTCCACGCGAGTGCGGTCGCGCGGTCTTGCCGCGGCGCTGCGTGCCGGTGATCAACGCAGCGCCGCGGGCTTAGGGTGCCAGCGTCCAGCGCTGGTTGGGACCTGCGTTGGCGGGCCACTGAAGCACGGCGGTGCCGGGCGCCGTACCGCCGTTGGAGAGATCGATCAGCTGACTGTCATACGCGCTCTGGAACGCGATCTCGCCGGGGCCTTCGTCGACGAGCGTCCAGCGCGAGTTGCTGTTGCCGTCGTCCTGAAACTGGATCAGCTGCGTGCCCTGAGTAGTCGTCGGGCCGGGGATGTTGACGAGCTTGCCGCTGTTCACGTTGACGATCGTGTACGCGCCGCCGGCCTGCTTGACGAAGCTCCAGCGCTGGTCGGTGCGGCCGTTGTCGGACCATTCGAGCAGTTGCGCGCCGTTGGCGGTGGAGTCGTTGTTCACGTCCAGGCGTCCGCCGGTCAGCCAGTTCTCGACGCGGTAGCTCTGGTTGGGGTCCGGGACCGGCGTCAGCGTCCAGTGCTGATTGGCGCCGCCGTTCGAGGACCACTGGATCACCGGGGCGCCCGCGCTCGTTGATGCGCCGGAGACGTCGGCGAGCATCCCGTTCGAGACCGCGGCCAGCGTGTAAGAGCCGCTGCCGGTCGGGGTGAACCGCCAGCGCGAGTCGGCGGCGTTGTCGTCAGCCTTCTGAATCAGCTGCGCGCCCTGCGCGGAGGAGGGAGCGGTCAGTTGCAGTCGGCTGGTGCGGTTGATCACCTGGTAGGTCCCGTCGCCGACCGGGACGAGCTGCCATTCCTGGTCCAGGGCGTTGTCCGCGCTCTGCTGCACAATCGCCGCTCCGGAAGCGGTCGAGTTGCCGGATACGGCGAGATTCATGCCGCTGTTGACATTGCTGAGGTTGTAGGACATGGCCGTGTAGGTGACGGCGTTCGTCGGCGTGACCTTCAGCAGCGCCGAGCCGTGCGCCGGCAGCGAAGCGCTGTAGCCGGTCGAGAAGCTGCCGAGGTCAGTGTGGGACCAGTCGTCGTGCACGGTGGCCGGGGAGCCGGTGAAGCCGACGTCCTGCCAGTTCGCTGAGACCGTCGCGGCCGAGTCGGCGAGATTGAACAGGGCGAGCGTGTAGCTGCCGTCGCCGTTCGGCGCGTACCAGGTCTGCGCGGAGGTGGTGGCGTCGACCGGGCGCGCCGGGTGGCCGGCCTGGTCCACCGCCAGCACCTCGGAGTTGGTCATCAGCCCGAGGTCCGTGGAGTCGAGGTTGGTCAGGTCCACGCCGAGGGTGAGGTTCGAATTCTCGATCGCCCACAGGGTCAGCTGGGTCTTGCGCTCATCGAGGGTGAGGCCGTCGTTGCTTCCGTTGCCCACCTCGATGGAGTCCAGGTCGTTCCAGCCGCCGGTGACGCCGTCGCCGATCCAGCGGGCGACGTCGGTGAAGCGCCCCTTGACGTTGTTCCAGTCGGTCAGTGGGAAGGAGGAGCCGTTCGAGCCGCAGTAGCACTCGACGTCGCCGTCGATGCGCCAGCCGTTGGAGTACTGCTGCCAGGACGCGATGTCGGCGGTGGTCAGCGAGTTGGACAGCTCCAGGTGGATGGTGCGGCCGGTCTGGTTGAGCGCCTGGGCCCAGTGCTGCACGTCGGCGACGGCCTCGGTGTCGCCGTCGTTGGGGCTGATCCCGTCCACCTTGAGGTAGTCGATGCCGTATCCGGCCAGCTGGTTAGCCCAGGAGTTGAGGTAGGCCTGCGCGGCCGCGGGGTTCTTGGCGTAGTCGATGTAGTACATGACGTTGCCGAAGTTGTAGTTCGTCTCGTGGCCGCTGGTGTTGGAGACGATGTCGCGGGCATGGAACGAGGTGCCTTCGATCGGGGTGTTCTGGTTGTACGCGGCGACTGGGATGCCAGGTGTGAGGTACATGCCGAACTTCTCGCCGAGGCCGTGGATGTATGCGCCCAGATTCGCCATGCCGTCGGGGAATGTGGTGGTGTCGGTCACCCAGCGGCCGTAGCTGTCGACGGTGTTCGCGGGATTGAGGTACCAGAAGTCGTCGAGGTTGACGTACTTATAGCCGGCGGCGACCAGTCCGGAGGTGGACATGGCCTGCGCCTGGGCCTTCATCTTGGCCTCGGTGGGTGAGCCGCGCAGGAACGACCAGCTGCTCCAGCCCATCAGCGGGGTGAGGGCGGCGCCATTGGCCTGCGCGCGGGCCGCAGTTCGGGGGGCGGCGAGCGCGAACAGGGCGAGGGCGATCGCCAGGGCAGCAGTGACAAGGCGGCGCGGTCTGGATCGGGTCGGCGGGGCTGACGGGATGCGCATGCTGAACTCCTCGTGGACAGGTGTCGGGGGCCGCCGAGAATCGAACAGAAAAACAAACATCACAACACTCTTGAAAATTGTTAAACGAAAGTAAACGCAACCTTGCAAGGCGTCAAGTAGTCGAATGTCTTCTGGCGCGCTAAGAGCGCACACCGGTGTCTGGCGTCGCCGCTCTAGGCTGGCTTCATGCTGGACGATCTCGAACTGGACAATCTCGAAGTCTCCACACTGGCCAAGCGTCCCGGCGTCAAGTGGGCGCTGGCCACCGCCCGCGGAGCGCTACCCGGCTGGATCGCCGACATGGACTTCCCGGTGGCCGAGCCGATCCGCAACGCGCTCACTGAGGCGGTGCACAGCGATCTCGGATACCCGGTGTGGGACGACGGTGTGACCGCCAATCCGCTCGTCGAAGCGTTCGTCGAGCGCATGACGACAAGGTACGGATATGCGCCGCAGCCGGAACATGTGCGCGTGTTCACGGAGGTGATCCAGGCGCTTCAGGCCGTCCTGCACGTCGCGACGCAGCCCGGCGATGCGGTAGCGATGCACACGCCCGCGTACCCGCCCTTCGTGCAGACGCTGGAAAAGATGGACCGGCGGCTGGTGCCGATCCCGATGGTCGATACCGAAGATGGGTGGTTCTTCGACGCTGACCGGCTCGCCGCGGATGTAGCGCAGCACGGATGCCGGGCGTTGATTCTGGTCAACCCGCACAATCCGTCCGGCCGGGTGTTCTCGCGCGGCGAACTGTCCGCGCTCGCCGAGGTCGCGCAGCGGCACGATCTGCTCGTCATCGCCGACGAGATCCACGCCGAGCTGGCCTACGAGCCGCATCAGCATGTGCCGTTCGCCACGCTGGCGCCCGACGTGGCCGCGCGGACGGTCACACTCACCTCCGCGAGCAAAGCGTTCAATCTGGCCGGCCTGCGTTGCTCGGTGGCCGACGTCGCGCCCGCGTGCGTCCGCGCCGCGCTCGACGCCCTGCCGCCGCTCCTGCTCGGCCAGCCCGGCAGCCTTGGCGTGTTCGGGACTCTCGCCGCGTGGCGGCACGGCGAATCCTGGCTAACCGAGGTACGCGCCTTGCTTGATCGCAACCGGCAGCTGGTCGCGGCCGGGCTGCCGCCCGCGGTGCGCCACCATTTGCCCGAGGCGACTTACCTGGCCTGGCTGGACTGGCGCGCGCTCGGATTGGGCGACGATCCCGCCGCCACGCTGCTCACCGGCAGTCGGGTCATGCTCAGCAGCGGTCCGGACTTCGGACCCGGCGGGCAGGGGTACGCCAGGCTCAACTTCGCCACTTCCGAGCCGGTCCTGACCGAGATCCTGCGCCGGCTGCGCGAGATCGGGTCCTGACTGCGCGGGCGAGCGCTACCGCCAGCGCCGGGGCATTAGCTTTCGGTCTCGCCCCGCATCGGCGAGCCGAATCGGATGACGTTGCCGTCAGGATCGACGACAGCGCCCTCATGCTGGCCCCACTCGGTGTCCTGTGGCGTGTGCACCTCGACACCCGAGGCCCGCCAGGCGGCGGCCATCGCGTCGGAATCGTCGACGAACAGGTACGCCGCGCCGGAGCGGCGCTCGTCGGCGGGCACGACGCCCAGGTGGAGTTCGAGGCCGTCGCGGGAGGCGAAGCCGTAGCCGCCTCCGGAGTACGGGCGCACGGAGAAGCCCAGCCGCTGGTAAAACGCCAGCGCCGCGTCGAGGTCGCGGACAGGGAAGATCGGTGCAATGCGTCGCGCGGTAGCCATGATGTCAGCCTTGCACAAGGCTCTGACATCAGCGGCACGGCAGCATCCCGCGTGCCGCGCACCAGCGCTTGGTCAGTGGGTCTTAGCGCTGGTGCGCGGCGGGATCAGCAGTCAGATCAACTTACTGGCACGGACTGCCATTGCTGGTTGGTGCTGCTGGATGAGCTGTACTGACCCAGGTCGGAGCCGGAGCCGGTGCGGCCCATGCCGTCGATGTACAAGCCGGTGGCGCGGTCGGCTATGCGCACATTGCTGCCGTCGGTCGTCACCGTCCACTGCTGGTTGTTGCTGGTGGAGCTGCTGTACTGGCCTACCGCGGATCCGTTGGTCGTGCGGCCCATCCCGTCGAGGTAAAGGCCGGTGGCCCGGTTCTGGATCCGCTGGTAGCTGCCGTCGGCCACGACCGCCCACTGCTGGTTGGCGTTACCGCTGTTGCAGGTGGACTGCTCGGCGTTGGCGCCGTTCGTGGTGCTCCCTGCGCCGTCGATGCACAGACCGGTCGCGGCGTTGCGCAGCTGCACGTAGGTCGCGCCGCCTCCTCCGCCACCGTCGCCGATGCCCCACGCGTATTGCAGCCGCGAAAGACCCGAGGCGTTCACCAGGGACAGCTTGATCGATGAGCCGCTGCCGGTCTTGCTGGTCATGCTGTACCAGTCGCCGTCGCGCAGGCCCGGCCAGTAGACGCTGCCGACGCCCAGGGTGCGCATTTCGCTGCTTTCGCCGCGGATGTAGTCGTCGAAGTAGTTCGTGCCGGGGACGGTGTAGTCGATGGTGTTGTAGTAGACGCCGTTCTTGGTGCCGGGGCTCATCGGGCCGCCCCATTCGGTCACCACGGTGCGGCTGGCGAAGGAGCCGATCTCGCCGGCCAGGTGGCCGGCCCACTGGGATTCGCTGGTGTACGGCGGGCTGACGAAGAACGAGTAGTCGTGGATGCCGATCAGCGTGTTGCTAAGCCGGCTGTCGTTGCCGACCGACGACGCGTTCTGGGCGTAGCCGGTGCCGTCGAGGATCACCCGGCCGCGCGGCACGCTCGGGTACCTGGTCAGCCAGGTGTTGTAGAGGTTGTCCAGGTCGGTCGCGCTGTACGAGTAGGGCTCGTTGATGACCTCGAAGTACGCGTTCGGGTTGCTGGCGTACTTGCCGACGATGGTGTCCCACATTGAGTAGAACGCTGACGTACTGGCCGGCTTGCCACCGCTGTATGCCCAGTAGGCGAGGATGACGTTGCCCTTGGTCAGCGCGGTGTCGATCGCTCCGGTGTAGGTGCCCCAGAACGTGGAGACGGTCGGTTCGTTGACGGGTATCCGGACCGTGTTGGCTCCGGTGATCGAGTAGAGCTGGCCGACCACCTGGTTCGCCACGGTCGCGGCCGAGGAGTAGGTGTCGGACGAGCTGAGTCCGGACGGGTATAGCACTCCGTTGACGAAGTTGTCCCGCTGGTCGGCCCAGTTGACCCCATGCAGCTGACTGGTGGAGGCGCGAGCCTGGTGCTGGCCGACGGTCACGAGCGCTGCGATGGCGAGCGCGCAGGCCATCAGCAGCCTGAACGCGGTGAGCAGGCCGGTAGGCCGGCCCGCGGTGCTAATCGATGATCTCTCCTTGCTCATTGTGCGTGATCCTTTCAGCGTGGGTACTTCGTTGTACTCCGGGCACTGTGTTGGATTAGGGGAAGTACTTATCTGGCGAGCCAGCCTCCGTCGACGGGTAGCACGGCGCCGTGCACATACCGCGCCGCGTCGGAGGCGAGGAAGACGACAGCGCCCATGACGTCCTCGGGCGCGCCCCAACGGCCGGCAGGTATGCGTTCGAGGATGCTCGCGGCGCGAATCGGGTCCTCGCGCAGCGGCGCGGTGTTGTCGGTCGCCATGTAACCGGGCGCGATCGCGTTGACGTTCACTCCGGACCCGGCCCATTCGTTGGCCAGCGCCCTGGTCAGGCCGAGCACCGCGTGCTTGGCCGCGGTATAGGCGGGCACCCGCAATCCGCCCTGGAAGGAGAGCATCGAGGCGACGTTGATGATGCGGCCGCCGCCTTGGGCGAGCATGCGGCGGCCCGCTGCCTGGG
Source organism: Actinocrinis sp. (assembly GCF_035605935.1). Lineage (GTDB taxonomy): Bacteria > Actinomycetota > Actinomycetes > Streptomycetales > Catenulisporaceae > Actinocrinis. The sequence goes on from NZ_DATNGK010000306.1 coordinate 27,447, forward strand.
AGAGGTGGAAGACGGCGTCGAGGTTGACGGTCATGACCTCGTCCCAGTCCGTCGGGGTGACCTCGGCGGCCGGGGCGCGGCGGATGATGCCGGCGTTGTTCACCAGGATGTCGATGCGGCCAAGTTGCGCGGCGACCGTGGCGACCGCGTCGGCGAGTTGCGCGGGGTCGGCCAGCGCCAGGTCGCACGGCACCTCCGCCACGCGCCGGCCGAGCGCCTTGATCAGGGACGCCGTTTCTGCCGGCTCCGTGCGGCCCAGCACCGCGATGTCGGCTCCGGCCTCGGCGAGAGCGAGCGCACACATCTGGCCCAGGCCGCGATTGCCGCCGGTGACCAGGGCGACGCGGCCGTCGAGCCGGAAGCTGTCGAGGATCATCGTCTGCCCGGCCTCTACAGTCCGAGGTCGCGCAGCGTCGGGACGGTGCGCCCCACCCAGGCGAGGTCGGCGTCTTCGGTTGCCCCTTGCGTGCGTTGGGTGCCGGCGAGGAACCAGAGGTAGTAGGTCGTGTATCCGGGCGCGCTGACCACGGTGTGATAGCCCGACGGCATCATCTGCACGGCATGATCGCGGGCCGTGTAGTTCTCTTCGTATCCGTCGTCGGTGTAGACGCGGCTGATGCCGAAGCCGTCGCCGGGCTTGGTGCGGAAGTAGTACATCTCCTCGTGCTGCGCCTCGGCCGGGAGGTTGTCGAACGCGTGGCGGTGCGGTGGGTAGGTGCTCCAGTTCCCTGACGGCGTATAGGTTTCGCCGACGATGAGGCGGCGGGCGGGCAGATCCGGCTGCGAGATCTCGGTGAGGATCTGGTGGTAGGTGCGGCCGAAGTTCGCCGCTCCCCAGCGGCCCGCCGCCACCTGCGCCGGTTCGATGACGTACGGATCGACGGCCAGGTCGCTCGGTGCGCTCGGCAGCGCGATCTCCACCGGCCCGGAGGCCGCCTCGACGGTGACCGGGGATCCGGCCGGGATGTAGACCGAGTGCGGTTTGCCGGAGAAGACGTCGGCGCGGCCGCCGATCTCAGCGAACTTGTGATCGCCCACCGTGAAGGTGGCTCTTCCGCCGAGGATGACGGCGAGGATCTCGCGCTCGCCGGATTCTCCCGACCAGGAATCGCCCGCGTCGAGTTTCAGGAAGCTGAGATCGAGTAGCCGGCACGGGTTGACCGGCAGAGCGTTGAGGCCGTTCTCGGCCGGGATGTCACAGTGATACCGGTAGTCCATGGGTCCTGTCTCTCGTGCGTGGCTTCAGTGCGTCACCGCGTTGTCAGGGTCGACGGGTTACCAGGGGTCTGACCAGTCCGGGCGGGTGGCTCGGGTCAGGGCTTCGAGGTAGAAGTAGTCGCCCCATAGCGTGCCTTCGTCGACCCCGATGCCTTTGGGCTTGTCGTAGACGCCGTGCAGAAGCAGCGCGTTGGAGCTCGGGTCCCCGGCGGTGGCGTATTCGCTGATGAGTGAGGTCAGGATGTTGGCGGCGGTGGCGCGGTAGGCCTCGCGTTGCGGGCCGTTCGGGAGTTGGTCGGCCAGTTCGATCAGGCCGTTGGCGGCGATCGCGGCGGCGGAGCTGTCGCGCTCCTGTCCGCTGCCGTCGGTGAATTCCAGGTCCCAGTACGCGACGTGGTCGGCGGGTAGGTGGGCCAGAAAGTAGTCAGCGCAGCGCTGCGCGGCCTTCAGGAGCGAGGCATCGCCGGTGTACCGGTAGTTCAGGGTGAAACCATAGATGCCCCAGGCCTGGCCACGTGCCCAGCATGAGTCGTCGGAGCTGCCCTGTTCGGTCTCTCCGCGCAGCGGCCGGCCGGTCTCGACATCCCAGTAGAAGGTGTGGAACGTGGTGCCGTCCGGTCGCAGGATATTGTCACGCAGTTGGGCGGTGTGCCGCCGCGCGGCCTCGCGGTAGCGGGGATCCCCGCTGGTCTGGCTCGCCCAGAACAACAGCGGCGTGTTCATGAGGCTGTCGATGATGGTGCGGCCGCGCTGGCGCGGGTCGTTCAGGTCCCCCCAGGCCTGGATGATTCCGGCCGGTTCGAGCACCCGGGTGAGCAGGTGATCGGCGGCCGTGAGCGCGGCGCGGCGCGCGGTTTCGTCGCGGGTGCGGCGCCACGCGGTCACGCAGCCGAGGGTGTAGAGGAATCCGAGGTCGTGAGTGTCCAGGTCGATGCGGCGCTCGACGCGTTCGACGAAGCTGCGTATATGAGCGGTCGCGGCGGCCAGATACGCCTCGTCCTCGGTCAGATCGAACGCGAGCCACAGGGCGCCCGGCCAGAAGCTGGTGGTCCAGCCGAGGTTCGATCCCTCGGGCAGACCGCGGGCCGCGGGCCGCAACCGATATGTGCCGTGTACGGTCGTGTCGCCGGGATAGCGCTCGCCGAACTCGGCGATGTTCGCGTCGATCGTGCGCAGCGCGGCGGCCACCGCAGGCCCCGTCGCTTCAGCGTCGGGGCTGGGACGGACGTCGATCGCCGTCATTGCTGTCCTCTCCTCGTGCGTCCGCGGGCCCGCGCGATGTACGGGTCCGCACTTGCGCGCCGGGTGCGGCGCTGGTGGGTCGGTCGGGCGGTGCGGCTCAGCTCGTGGCCGACGCACTGGGGATCGGTCCCAGCGCCTCCCGCAGGGTGAAGCGGCTGTTGGCCCAGACGACGTAAAGCAGCGGGGCCATCGCGAGACCGAACGCGATCGCGGGCCGGCTCGCGATGAGCGTTTCCAGCATCGTGAGAATGGCCAGCGAGAACGCGGTCAGGTACCAGCGCCGCAGCGCCAGGTAGAGGCAGGCGCGCAGCGCGTCGCGCAGGCGGACTTTCGGCCGCTCCGCGATCACGACGAGCGTCAGCAGCGAGGTCGCGGTAACCAGGACCATGGCTGTGATGAGCACCGGGATCGCGGCGGCGCCGATCGAGTGGCCCCACGCGGCACGCGCGTCCACGCCTAAGACCACGAGCGCTGCGGTAGCGAGGGCCCCCAACGCGGTGGCTTTGCGCAATGAGGCGCGCCAGGCCGTCGCGAACGTGCGCAGTGCGGTGTTGTTGCGCTCATCGCTGAAGGCGGAGAGCACCGCGAATGCCGCGCACAGTCCAGGCGCGCACAGCGGCGCGAACAGCGCGAGCAGCGGCCAGGATCGTGCGGGGTCAGTGGTCAGCAGGCCGACGACGAGCGGCAGGCAGCTGAGGACCAGGAGCAGATTGGTCATGAGCGCCACGTAGACCATGTCGAAGACGGCGCCGAGGGTTTCGTGCTTGATCCGCATGCTCATCCCTTCAGGCCGGTGGTCGCGATGCCTTCGACGAAGTAGCGCTGCCCGAGCAGGAAGATCACCGCGATCGGCAGCACGGAGAGCACCGAGCCGGTCATGATCAGCGCGTACTCGGCGTTGTACTGGGAGATGAAGGTGCTCAGGCCCAGCTGGATGGTGCGCAGGTTCGGGCTGCGCAGGTAGATCAGGGGTCCGAGATAGTCGTTCCAGGTGTTGACGAAGGTGAGCAGCGCCAGGCTGGCCAGCGCCGGAGCCGAGAGCGGCAGCATGATGCGGCGGTAGATGCCGTATTCACTCATCCCGTCGATGCGGGCCGCCTCGCTCAGTTCCTCGGGGATCGACTCGTAGTACTGCTTCATCAGGAAGACGCCGAGCGCCCCGAACGCCTGTAGCGCGATGATCGACCACAGCGTGTTGGACAGGTGCAGGTGCGACATCAGGATGAACTGCGGGATCATGTAGGACTGCCAGGGCACTGCGATGGTCCCGACGTACGCGATGAACAGCGCGTCCCGGCCGGGGAAGCGCACCTTGGCGAATCCGTAAGCTGCGAAGCTGCCGGTGAACAGCTGAAGCACCGTCACGACGAAGGACAGGATCAGCGTGTTCTTCAGCCAGGTGGTCATCTGCGACTTGCGCCAGATGTCCAGGTAGTTGTGCCAGATCACGCTGTGCGGCAGCCACTTGATCGGCACGGTGAACACGTCGTTGTCCGTCTTCAGGGACGAGACGACCATCCAGTAGAACGGCAGCAGCACCCCGGCCGCCGCGGCGGCGAGCAGCACGTAGATCAGCACCCTGACGGCGGGACGCGCGCGCTTTCCGGTTCGCCGGCGCGGGATCGGCGTGAGCAGGGCGTCCGCCGGGGCGGGCTCCAGCACTGGGTCCATCACACGGCCGTTCATCACACGCTCCTGCGCTTGTTCACCGTGAACTGGACGATGGTGACCAGGAAGCAGAGCACGAACAGCACGACCGAGATGGCCGAGGCGTAGCCGAACTGATTCTCCTGGAAGCCGGTCTGGTAGATGTACTGCGAGAGCACCAGCGTCGACTGGCCGGGCCCGCCGTTGGTCAGCAGCAGGATCAGGTCGAACACCTTGAAGCTGCCGATGGTGAGCATCACGGTGACGAAGAAGGTCGTCGGCCGCAGCGACGGGATGGTCACGGCGCGGAAGCGCTGCCACGCGTTCGCGCCGTCCACGCGGGCGGCCTCGTACAACTGCGCCGGGATGGTCTGAAGCCCGGCCAGGAAGATCAGCATGTAGTAGCCCATCTCCCGCCACGTGCCGACCAGGATCACCGCCGGCATCGACCAGGTGGTGGACACCGTCCAGCCCGGCGGGTGGGACACCCCGACGAGCCGCAGCATCGCGTCGATCGGGCCGTACTGCGGGCTGAACAGCATGTTCCAGACCTGAGCCGCGGCGACGATCGAGGTGATGTAGGGGAAGAAGGCGACGGTGCGGAAGAAGGCCACGCCGCGCAGTTTCCGGTTGAGCAGCAGCGCCAGGCCGAGGGCCGCGCCGAGCGTGAGCGGAATGTGCAGGGCCGTGTAGTAGAGCGTGTTCTCCAGCGCGGTCCAGAAGCTCTGGTCGTGGATCAGCCGCTTGAAGTTGGCGACGCCGGTCCACTTCGCCGCGCCGAACACGTTCCAGGAGGTGAAGGCGAGGTAGAACAGCACGAACACCGGCGCCAAGGTCAGCACCGCGAAGCCGATGAAATTGGGCAGCAGGAATGACCATCCCACCGCGGTGTTGCGCCACACCAGCCGGCTGGGTCGGCGCCGCGCGGGCCGCCCCGGCTGGGTGGGGGCTTGGATCGTCGTTGCCATGGGGGCTCTCTCGGTTCAGTCGGCGTCGCGTGACCGGGTCCGGGGTGCGGTGCGCGGGTGCGGCGCGCACCGCACGCCGCACCCGGTCACGCAATCACTGCTTCGGTGCCGCGTTTCTCAGTGCAAGGCCGTGGCAGGCGCCGCGGTCCCGGCGAGACTTCTTACACACGGCCTACAGCCCTATTGGTTGAGGATCTGGCTCTTGGCTTGCGACTGTGCGTCGCTGATCGCGCCGGCAATGCCCTTGCTGCCTGACATCACCGCCGTGTGCAGGTTGTTGAGCAGGTCTTGCAACTGCGCGGTGTACTTGGACACCGGGTTCTCCGGCTTGGTGTCGTGCGTGGAGAAGGCGAACTTGGACAGCGAGTCGCTCGGCATGCCCTTGAGCGAGAAGAAGTCGGCGGCCACCGCGGCGGTGTCGGCCGGGGTGATGCCGATCGCGGCCAGCGACTTGGCTCCCTGCACACCGGCTGCGTACTCGAGGAACGCCTTGGCCGCGGAGACCTTGTCGGAGCTGATGGCCGGGTTGATGCCCAGGCCGGTCGGGTCGCCGAAGGTGACCGGTGTGGCCGAGGTCCCGGTGGTGCTCGCGTCGAACTGCGGCGCGGGCGCGATGCCCCACGGGAAGGTGTCCGCGTCACCGGTGCCCTGCTGCTTGAGCAAGGTTGCGATGTACCAGGTGCCCATCGGCATCATCGCGGCCTGCTGCTTGCCGAACTGAGCCTGGTAGGTCAGCTTGTTGGTGCTGACCGTGCCGAAGGTGGGCTGCGCCCCGGCGCTTTGCAGGGCGAGCGCGCGGTCGTAATACGGCTTGAGGTAGCCGAAGTCGCCGCTGGTCAGCTTCGCGCCCGGGGTCTGGGCGAGGGCGAAGCCCTGCACGGTCGACTGCCAGAGGTGCTGGTAGTCGCCGACCGCCTTCGAGCCCTTGGCCTTGAGCGACGTGGTCAGCTGCTCGGAGGTGCTGACGTACTTGTCCCAGGTCCATGAACCGTCCGGGTACGCGACCCCGGCCTTGTCGAACAGGGCCTTGTTGTAGAACAGCACCCACGAGTCCTGCCGGTACGGGATCGCGTAGGTCTTGCCGTCGACCTGATAGTCGGACAGGCCGCCGACCTGGCTGCCCAGGCTCTTCGCCACGTCGGAGACGTCCACGAGCTGGCCGCCGCTTTGGTAGGTGTAGAAGTTCTTGAGGTTCTTGAGCACGTAGATGTCCGGCGCGGAGTGGGCGGCCAGGTCCGCGACCATCTGCGTGTCGTAGTTGGTGGCGTCGTATTCCTTCAGCTGCACGGTCACGTTGGGATGAGCCGCGTGGAAGCCGTCGGCCAGAGTCTTGAACTCCGGAGTGGTCGACAGACTCCAGCCGGCCAGTGTCAACGTCACCGGGCCGCTGGGTACGCCCGCGCTGGCCGAGGCCGCCGGGGAACCGCTGCTGCATCCGCCGACGAGCAGCGAGGTCGCCGCCGTGACACCGAGCACGGTGGATATGAGGCGCTTCATCCTCTCTCCTTTGAGACAAGGGCCCGTCGCCGGGCCCGGATCGCCGCCGGGTCGCCGCTGCGGCTTCCTCGGCGTGTGCGCGTGGATAGGTGCGTGAACGTGCTGAGGCCGTCTGGCCACTCGACTCCGACGCCGCGACCGCGGTCGGCAGAGCCCTGATATCCGGCGCCCTGATCTGCCCGGTTGAGCGAAACCCGGCAGGCACCGTGGTCCTGGTGGCTCTCGCCGCCAGAGAGTTCTACGAGCGCGGCGATCCAGGCGCCCGGGCGAACGGCGTGGTCGAGCCACGGGACGCGCGTCGGGCTGCCGAGTGGACCGGCGTCGTGGTAGACGGCCACGCCCGCGGCATTCTCGAAGCCAGCAGCGGTTGTCAACGCTGCTGGGTCTGTTTCGCGGCCCGCGTCGTCGATCGGCACGTTGCGCAGGGCGGAGACCAGGTCGGCACCGGTCGCGATCGCGCAACCCGAGCCGCGGACGTCGGCTGCGCCCTCGCCGGCGACCGGCCACCCGGCGATCCTGACTCGCAACGCAGTGAGATCGAGCCCCTCGGGCACATCATCGATCCGGCACAGGCGCAGTTCCCAAGGGCCGCGCACCAGCGAGTACACGGTAAGCCGGCCGGCCAGCCGGGACGGTCCGGACCTGCCGCTGCCGTGGTCGCGCTGACCGGCCGGATCCGCGGTGACCCAGTGCGCGAGCGTCACCGACCCGGCGACGCCCACGGGTCCAGCCTCACCGCGATCGACTCGCACGATCAGTGTTCGCAATCCGCTGCGATGGCTGGCGCGGCCCTGGTCATCCAGTATTGCGACGCACTGGTCGGCCGGTCCGGTCCATCCGTCGTCGTTGAGCACGGGCGCCGTCGCGGTGGAATAGCCGAGGCGCGCATACAGCGGGGAGTCGGAGACTGTGGAACCTTCGGTGGCGTGATCGGTGCCGTGATTGATGATGCGCACGATGCCGTCGGTCCGCGTGCCGGAGATAAGCCATCCCGGCGCGCGTACCGCGCGCACGATGTCAGTGGTCTGCACCGGCAGCGGCTGCGCGGGTGAGGTCCACACCGGGTGGTCCGCGGGCAACGCGAGGCCCAGCAGTCCCTTGGCCGCCCAGTAAGGCGAGCCCGGCCCGGAGTAGGCCTGGGCCAGCCGCGGCCAGGCGTCATGCCAGCCGAGCGAGAGCACTCCGCGCTCATCAGGCGCTCCCCGCTGCGCGAAGTGCGTGACGATGCGACTGGCGGCGTGCCTCAGCTGACCAGCCGTCAGCGACGGCACCTCGGCGATCGCCCCGACCCAGAACGGCGCCGCCGCCGCGAAGCGGTAGGTCAGGCTGCGGCCCTGAATCAGCGGCGAGCCGTCCGCGCCGATGAGCGCCACCGCGTCCTGGAGGAACCGGTCGAGTGCGGCGACATCGCGCTCGCGCCGTCCGGCCGCCAGCTGCGCAGCGCCCGCCATCCGCGCCCAGAGCGTCGGATACAGGTGCAGCGCCCAGCCCGCGTAGTGGTCGTACGCCCGTTCCTGGCCATCCGACAACCAGCCGTCGGCGCGGCGGAACGTGTCGTGTGTGGCCAGATCCTCGGCGACGTCGTCGGCCGACCAGGGGCCGCCCACCGAACGCAGGAAGGTCTGCACGACGAGGCGGAACCAGACCCAGTTGATCCGCGGATAGGTCGGGTCGCCGACGGCCGGGGACAGGTACTCGACGACACGCTCTTGCACGCCTTGGTCGAGCCGGTCCCAGATCCACGGCCGGGTCAGGTCGAGCATCAGCGCGATCGATGCGGCCTCGACCTTGGCCTGCGCGTGTTCGTCGAGCCGCACCCAGCGCTCGGGCGAGGCGGGGTCGGTGCCGGTGGCGATCCCGGTCGCGTACCAGTCGGCCAGTTCATCGAGCCCGGCGCCGCGCTCTCCGGCGATGCGGAAGCCGGCCAGCAGGAACGTGCGCGCGAAACCTTCGAGCCCGTCGACCGCCCGGCCGAAACCGCCCTCGGGGCCGGGCGGCGTGATGCGTGCGTGCCCAGGTGATGCGAAACGCCGTGCGGAGGTGAGCAGCAGGTCGGCGAATCGTGTCCAGTCCTGCCGAGTCCAGTCCGCGTCCTGCGCGGAGCGGGCGGCCCGTGCTGGATCGCTTGGCATGTCCCTCCTCCGCTGGTGTTCGAAAGGTGAACGAGTCTGTTGCAGGGACATAAAATCGATCGGAAGTGAGCATGTCAATACCAACAGGCGACTCATATGATCAAAAGCAGCCTTCCCACGCCATTGTGATCTGATACGATCAGATTCGATCAGCCAGCTTCGATCAACCGCCCCGGATGCGCGAGAGGGAGAGATGTCGCGGACGCGGATAGCCGAAGTGCTCGCTCCCCCACAGGACTGCCTGCCGGTCCCGTCAGCCGCCGATCGGCGCACCTGGGCGCCCGAGCAGCTCGACGAGGCGACGATCAGAGTGCTGCGAGAACGCGCCGAGGCGGATCTCGGCTCACCATGGCCGATGCCCCTCGCCACCGCCTACGCCCGGTACTTTCGCGACGGCGACCGCGACGGGTATGAGCAGGTCCTCTGGGCCCGGGAGTATCGCCTCAGCCGCGCCGCCGTGCTCGCCGCGGTCACGCTCGAAACCGTGAAGCTCAACGACCTCTGGCTCGACGAGGTGGCCGACGGCGTGACTCTGCTATGCGAACAGAGCAGCTGGTGCTGGCCCGCCCATGACGACACCTTGCTGCGGCATGGCGCGGTGGTGCCGACCGTCACTGACCCGTGCCTGGACCTCGGCGCCGGAGAGGTAGCCGCCCAACTGGCCTGGATCGATCAGCTGCTCGGCGACCGACTCGACGAGCGGATTCCCGGCCTGCGGGCCCGCATCCGCTACGAGGTCGATCGCCGAGTTCTGACACCGTTCGCCGAGCGGCGCGACTGGCACTGGCTCGGCCTCGACGGTGACGTGCACAACTGGAACCCGTGGATTCACGGCAACGTACTGATCGCGGCCCTGCGTCTTGTCGAGGACCGGGCACGCCGCGCCGAACTCGTAGAGCTGGTCATCGAAGGACTCGACCGGTATCGCGCGTCCCTTCCGGACGACGGGGCTATCGACGAGGGATACGCGTACTGGTGGAACGGCGCGTGCCGGCTGTTGGAAGCCATCGATGTGCTCGACTACGCGACGGGGCGCGAGTTGAGCACAAGCACCGCGGCCGCCCTGCGCGAGACCGTCGCCTTTCCGCATCGGATGCATTTGGGCGGCGCCTGGTACGTCAACCACGCGGACGGTCCAGCGCGGCCGTCGAGCGATCAGCCGTGGCACGCGCTGTACCGCGCGGCACGCCGGGTGGGCGATCTCGACGCGCAGGCGCACGCAGCCGCGCATCGACAGCCTGGAACGCCGGTCGCCCATGAGAATCAGGGGCTTGGCCGATTGTTACGCGCTCTGACGGATCCGCAGTGGCGGCGGGCGCAGCCGGACACTTCACCGCTGCCCCGCGAGGTCTGGCTCGCATCGACCCAGGTGTTGGTGGGCCGCCGCACGGCTGGCTCGCCGTCCGGCCTGACGCTCGCCGCGAAGGGCGGCCACAACGGCGAGCACCACAACCACAACGACGTGGGCAGCGTGATCATCGCCCTCGATGGCGTGCCCGTGCTCGTTGATCCTGGTCGTCCCACGTACACCGCGCAGACGTTCGGACCGGATCGGTACGGCATCTGGACGATGCAAAGCAGCTGGCACAACGTCCCGGAGATCCGCGGCAGCGCGCAGGCGCCCGGTAGCAAGTATGCGGCCCGCGATGTGTCAGCTCTCGTCGATGCCGAGGGCTGCGAGTTGACCCTCGACCTCGCGGCGGCTTACCCGCGCGACGATGTGCGCCATTGGTGGCGCACCGCGCGGCTGGACCGGGCCAGCGGCCGGGTCACCGTGCGCGACTCATGGCAGCTCAGCCCGGCTGCGGCTCCCAAATCTGCTTCGACGCCTGACGATCCGCTCAACCGAAGCCGGATCAATCTGATCGCCGCGGGTGAGGTGCGCCTCGGCACCGGACGCGCCGAAATCACCGCGCTCGATGGCGCCGGTACGGTATGCCTGACCTGGAACCCGGCGCACGCGCCCTGCACCAGCACGGTGCGCGACCTCGACGACCCCATGCTCCGAGCAGCGTGGGGGGATCGGCTGACCCGGCTGGAAATCGACGTCACGGCGTTGGGACCGGTCGGCGCCCTCGAACTGACAGTGGAGGAACTGCGGTGAGCGCACCCGATACTCGCGGACCGCTTCAGGTCGCTCGCCGCGCGCAGCTGCTCGAAGCGCTGCGGCACGACGGTGTGCTGCGGATCTCCGATCTGAGCGGCAGGCTCGGCGCGGCCGCGGTGACCATCCGCCGGGACATCGCCCAGCTCGCCGCCGAGGGGCTGGTACGCCGGGTGCACGGAGGCGTGGCGCTGCCGGAATTCGACGAGGACGTCGCGGCCGAGGACTCGGCGAGTAACGCGCCGTCAGCCGGCGTCCGGACATTGGGCATGCTGGTGCCCTCGCTCGACTATTACTGGCCGGACGTCGCGCGCGGCGCTGAAGAAGCGGCCCGGGAGGTCGGCGCGCGCATAGTGCTGCGCGGCTCCTCCTACGAGACCGAGGACGACCGGCCGCAGCTGATCCGGCTGGTCGAACAGCTCAGCGTGGACGGGCTGATCGTGGCCCCGCGGATGGACGCGCCGACCGCCGAGGACACGCTCGAATGGCTGGCCGCGGCGGGCATGCCGGTGGTGCTGATCGAGCGCACGGCCACCCTTGGACCGCACCACGCCGTGGTCGAGTCGGTCGTGACCGATCATGCCCTGGGCGCCGCGATGGCCGTGCGCCACCTGGTCTCCCTTGGCCACCGCAAGGTCGGCGTGGTGCTCGGCGAGCACAGCCCGACCAGCCCGCACCTGCACCGCGGCTGGCTGGAGGCGGTCACCGACTGCGGGCAGGATCCCGCAGCGACCGTTGATGCTCGGGTGCCGTCCCGCCCGGCGGTGTGGGAGGCCGCGCTGGACGAGGTTCTGGACCGCTGCCTCAAGACGCGCACCACTGCGCTCGTCGTGCACGCGGACGCCGAGGCCATCGCGTTGGTGCAGCGGTGCGAAGAGCGTCACCTCTCGGTGCCCGGCGACCTGTCCGTGGTCGCCTACGACGACGAGATCGCGGTGCTGTGCAGCCCTCCGCTCACCGCCGTGCGCCCGCCGCGCCGCTCGATCGGCCGGGCCGCGGTGCGACTGATCACCGACCGCCTCGCGGACCCCGAGCTGCCGACCCACCGCGTGATCATCAGCCCGTCGCTGACGGTGCGTGAGTCCTCGGCGCCACCCAAGTCAGCGAGTTGATCGGCGGTGCCGCCCTGGCCCCGAATCCGATTGCGGCGGCGCGGCCGGACCGGGAGCTGCAAGGGCGAAGAAGCACTGGAGACGACTCGCCAGGCAAAAACACCGGCTTCGGCCTAGTTCACCACGAGTTCCGTTCGTATGCTCACTTAGGTGATGCGTCGTCACCCCGGAAAATCGCTCGCCGTCGCCGCCGCCCTGGTCGCCGCGACGGCCGTTCCCGTGAGCCTGGTCGGTGCCGCCGCGCCGGCGCAGGCGAGCAGCCCGGCCAAGGACGTGACCGCGAACCTGTTCATGTGGAACTGGAACTCGGTCGCCGCGGAGTGCACCAGCGTGCTCGGCCCGGACGGATATGCGGCCGTCCAAGTCGCCCCGCCCGAGGACTCGATGACCGATGCCGCGGACGGGCATCCGTGGTGGGAGATCTACCAGCCGGTCGACTACAACCTGACCAGCCGCATGGGCAACGACGCGCAGTTCCGGGCCATGGTGACCGCGTGCCACCAGGCCGGCGTGAAGGTGTACGTCGACGCCGTGCTGAACCATATGGCCAGGCAGGACGGAAACGACACCAGTTACGGCGGCTCGAGTTACACCCCCGGCTCGGCGTATCCGGCGTTTTCGTCCCCGGATTTCCACAACTACCCGAACGACTGCCCGGTCTCCTCGGACCAGATCACCGACTGGAACGACTACCAGCAGGTCACCGAATGCGAACTCGACGCGCTGCCGGATCTGCGCACTGAGTCGAGCTACGTGCGCACGACCGAGGCCGCGTACCTCAACAAGCTGATCGGCTATGGCGTGGACGGCTTCCGGCTCGATGCCGCGAAGCACATGGCGCACGCCGACCTGTCCGCGCTCGAAGGCATGCTGAACAAGGACACGACGAGCGGCCAGCCGGTCTACATCGTCCAGGAAGTGGCGCTCGGCAGCACCAACACGCAGTTGCAACCGGCCGCCTTCGAGAACACCGGCAGCCTGATCGGCTTCGACTACGCCGACGCGCTCAAGACCCAGTTCAGCAGCGGCGGCGATCTGGCCAATTTCGGCGGCTTCTCGACATGGAGCCTGATTCCGAGCGCATACTCCTCCACCTTCGTCAACAACCACGACACCGAGCGCGACGGCTCCAACCTGAGCTACAAGAACGGCGCGACGTACGCGCTGGCCAACGAGTTCCTGCTGGCCTGGGGCTTCGGCACGCCGCAGGTGTACGCGAGCTTCACCTGGAACAACACCAACGATTCGCCGCCCTCGGACGCCAACGGGTTCGTGACGAACACCAACTGCGGCAGCGGCTGGTACTGCACCGACCGGATCACCGGCGTGGCGAACATGGTCGGCTGGCACAACCTCGCGCTGGCCGGCAACGACCCGGTGGCCAACTGGTACACCGACGGCACGAACCTGATCGCGTTCTCCCGCGGACCAGACGCGTGGATCTCGCTGAACAACGAGTCGTCAGCGCAGACCCGCACCTTCACCACCGGTCTGCCGGACGGAACGTACTGCGACATCATCCACGGCTCGGTCAGCGGCGGGACCTGCGCAGGCCCGACCGTGACCGTCTCCGGCAACCGCGCGACAGTCACGGTCCCGGCGAACGACGCCGTCGCCATCGACCGCAACAGCCGGGTGTCAGGTTCGTCAGCGTCCACATTCACCGTGAACATCAACGCGAACGCGACGACGAGCTGGGGCCAGAACGTTTACCTCGTCGGCTCGATCCCGGCGCTCGGCAGCTGGAACACCGCCCACGCCGTCGCGCTCTCCTCGCAGAACTATCCGCAGTGGACCGCCACGCTCAGCGTGCCGGCCAATACCTACTTCGAGTACAAGTACATCAAGATCGACTCGAGTGGAAACGTCGTCTGGGAGAGCGGGAGCAACCGCTTCTACACCACCGGCGCTTCCGGATCGATCACCTTCAACGACACCTGGCGCTCCTGATCCGGTCCGTCCGGTCCGATCAGGCATGATCGGACCGGACCGCGACGGCGGCCGTCAGACAGGCCTGGCGCCTGCTACCAGGTCAGTGGCAGCGTGGCGATGAAGTTGTTGAGTAGCCCGGAGATGATCTGGTCGTCGTGCAGGGAGGGGTGCCAGTCGCAGCCGAGGTGGTCGAGGCTGGGGCTGTCGTAGTACCAGTAGTAGACCTTCTTGTCGCCCATGGCGTTGCGGTCGGTCACGACCTGCTGCGCGGTCTGCGCGAACAGCGTGGTGTTGGACAGGGCGGTGGCGCTGACCACGATGATCGTGTTCGGGCCGTACTGGGTGCGCAGGGTGTTGATGAAGCCCTGGTACGCGGTCTTGTACGCGGCGACCAGCTGGTCGGTGGTGCTCCACTGCTCGCCGGAGTTGAGCGCGGTGGAGAAGTCGTTGATGCCCAGTCCGACCACGACCAGCTGCGGGTGCCAGGTGCCCGGGTTGAACCAGACGTCGTTGTTGACCGCTTGCAGGGTCCTGCCGTAGTAGGTGCGGAAGTCGGTGCCCGCGCTGCTGCCGTTGTAGTTGCGCACCATGCCCATGCCCGACATGGCGTTGATCTGATAGTCGGCGTTCAGGCCGTGGGCGGTCAGCGCGCCGAAGCTGTCGTCGGCGTTGGAGTTGGGGGTCACTCCGCCGATGCTGGAGCAGTCGTGCTGGGTGGCCATGTTGCCGTAGCCGGCGGTGTAGGAGTCGCCGATGTACTCGATCTGGCGGGTGCGCGCGGCGGGCTTGCTCAGGATCGATCCGCCGGGCGCGGCGACGAATCCGCCGAACTGCCCGGCCGACCAAGCGCTCTCGGTCCGCTTGACCAGGCGCACGGTGTGGTCGGCGTTGCTGAGGTTCTTGACCCAGTAGGTGCTCTGGCCGGGAGTGACGATCTCGGCGACCGTGGCGCCGTCGATCGCGACGTCGTAGTCGTTCGCGGAGTCGTTCAGCACGATGCCGACGCCGGTGCCGTGGAAGCGACCTTCGAAGTAGATGCCCGGCCACGTGTAGGACACGTAGTTGCCGGAGGTCTCGGTCTGACCGACGGTGTGCGCATTAGCGAGCGCCGGGGCGGGCGGCTGCGGCGTCGGGGAGACGGAGGAGACGACGCCGTTGCACACCGTGCCATCCAGGCTGAAGCTCACAGGCACCGGGTTGCTGCTGTTGTTCCAGGTGCCGGTGAAGCCGAAGGACTGGCTGGCGTTGGTGGGCAGGCTCGCGGTGTAGCTGGCGTTGACGGCGGTGGCCGCGCTGCCGGATTGGGTGACCGTGGCGCCCCAGGACTGCGTGACCGTCTGACCGGCCGAGAACGACCACGTCAGGGTCCAGCTGCTCAGCGGATCGCCCAGGTTGGTGATCGCGACGTTGCCCTGGAATCCGCCGGGCCATTGACTCTGCACCGTATACGTGACCTTACATCCGGCCGCCACGGCGGAGGCCGGCAGCGTCATGGCGGTCACGGTGCCCGCGATCACGCTGCCGGCCGCGCCGATCGCGAGCAAACCGCGTCTAAGGCTCATCGGGACTCCTCGGGGTGTGGGATGGGTCGGCGTATCTGCACCCTGAATGACTTAATCGGTTAAGTCAAGCAGGTCGCCGCAGCGGAAAACCCTTGCCCGGATTCGAACTGATGCGAGGGGTGCGCTCGCGCTGAGCGCCAGAAAGTTTCGACCGATCTGCGTCGCGCTCCCGCCGCGGGATTGCGCGCTACCTCGCTAGGACCACGGCAATCTCACGACGCACACGGTCGGGTCGCAGCGCACTGCTCAGCCAAGCCCGTGCATCCGGTTGACTGAACCGGTTCAGTGCCGCACCGTCACCCCAGCCGTACAAACCCAGCCCTGTCCAACCCAGCCCCGTCCGACCCGGGACCGCGCGCGAGGAGCCGGCCGTGCCCACCTATCGCAGAACACCGCTATCCGCAGTTACCGTGCTTATCGCGCTCGCGGCGCTGCTCGTGACAGCCGCCTTCGCCCTCGCTCGACCGGCGCGCTCGGCCACGTCCGCCGACACGGCCGCGACGACGGCGCCGGTGAAGATCATGCCGCTTGGTGACTCGATCACCGCGGGCCCAGGCTGCTGGCGCGCGATCCTCTGGCACGACTTGCAGACCAACGGCTACACCAACATCGACTTCGTCGGCAGCGTGCCAGACGGAGGCTGCAACTACGGCTACACCTACGACGGCGACAACGAGGGCCACGGCGGCTACTCGGCCACCGGCATCGCCAACCAGAACCAGCTGCCCGCGTGGCTGTCCGCGGCCAATCCCGACATCGTGCTGATGCACTTGGGCACCAACGACATGTGGGGCGGCAGCATCCCGGTCAGTTCGGTGCTGGCGGCCTACACCACGCTGATCGGCCAGATGCGCGCGAACAATCCGCGCATGAAGATCCTGGTCGCGCAGATCATCCCGATGAACCCGCCGAGCTGCCCGACCTGCGCGGCCGAGGTGCAGTCGCTGGACCAGGCGATCCCCGGCTGGGCGGCCGGGCTGACCACCGCGCAGTCCCCGATCGTCGTGGTGGATCAGTGGACCGGCTTCGACGACGCGACCGACACCGGCGGCGATGGCGTGCATCCGAACGACGCCGGCTTCGCGAAGATGGCTGCCCGCTGGTACCCGCCGCTGGCCCAGGTTCTAAGCGGCATCATCCCGCCGCCGCCTTCGCCGAGCGCGTCACCGTCCGGCTCGCCATCGTCGTCGCCGTCGTCGTCGCCATCGACTTCCGCTTCCCCGTCCTCGTCTGCCGGGCACTCCGGGTGCACCGCGGCCTATCAGGTGACATCCCAGTGGGGCGGCGGATTCCAAGGCACCGTCACGGTGACCAACAGTTCGGCCGCCGCTTCCTCGGCCTGGACAGTCACCTTCACCTTCGCCAACGGCCAGCAGGTCACCCAATCGTGGAACACCACGCTCAGCCAAAGCGGTGCCACGGTTACCGCGAACAACGCCGCGTACAACGGCAGCCTGGCGGCTGGCGCGTCTACGTCGTTCGGCTTCCTCGCAAGCTGGAATGGAACCAACGCGGTGCCGTCCATCAGCTGCACCCTTTCCGGCTGACCGGCCATCAGTCGCTCCACCCACAAGGCCGCTGGCCGGGCGCGATACGGCGCCTGGCCAGCGGCCCGGATCAGATCAGGCTTGGCGCCTAGAA
Organism: Actinocrinis sp.; assembly: GCF_035605935.1. GTDB lineage: Bacteria > Actinomycetota > Actinomycetes > Streptomycetales > Catenulisporaceae > Actinocrinis. The sequence continues at coordinate 44,502 of NZ_DATNGK010000306.1, forward strand.
GTTGTACTGGTCGATGTTCGCGGCGTTGAACACGGTCGGGTCGCCGAGGGTGACCACGCCGCTGGCGCCGACGGTGTACTGGCCCATGTCGCCGGCCTTGAAGGTCTGCCCCTGCGCGCCGGTGATCTGGCCGGACTGCAGCGCGACCGCGGCGTAGGCGGCCAGCGCGCCGAGCTTGGCCGGGTCCCACAGCTCGAAGGCCGTGATGGTGCCGTCCTTGACGTACTTGCGCAGCTGGTTGGGCGTGCCGAGGCCGGTCAGCTTGACCTTGCCCTTGTAGGAGGAGCCGTCGAGGTACTGCGCCGCGGCCAGGATGCCGACGGTGGTCGGCGAGATGATGCCCTTGAGGTTCGGGTAGGACTGCAGCAGGCCCTGGGTCTGCTGGTACGAGGTCTGCGCGTCGTCATTGCCGTAGGCGATCTTGACCAGCTGGATGTTCGGGTACTTCGCCGTCAGCTCGTCCTTCATGAAGCCGATCCACGCGTTCTGGTTCGTCGCGGTCTGCGCGGCAGAGAGGATCGCGATCTGACCGGAGCCGCCGATCTGTCCGGCCAGCTGGTCCGCCTCGGTGCGGCCGAGCGCCTCGGAGCTGGCCTGGCTGATGAACAGGTTCCGGCAGTCGGGGTTGGTGTCCGAGTCGTAGGTGACCACCGAGATCTTGTCGCTCATGGCCTGCTTGAGGTTCGTGCACAGCGCGTTCTGATCCTGCGCCGAGACCACGATCGCGTTGACCTGCTGTTGGATTAGTGTATTGACATAGTTGGCCTGGCCCGCGGTGTCGGTGGCGCTGGTGGTCCCGACCTCCTTGTAGGTCTCGCCCAGGCCCTGAAGCACCTTCTGGCCGCCGGTGTCGGAGATGGTGAAGTAGGGATTGTTGACCTGCTTGGGCAGGTAGGCGACGGTCAGCCCGGTTTTGCTCGCCGCGTTGGCGTTCGCGTTCGCACTACCGGAGGGCGCCGCGCTGTTGGCGGCCGCGTTGCTGCTCTTAGTGGTGCCGCTGCACGCGCTCAGGAGCAAGGCGGCCACCGCGGCGCCGGAAGCGGCTGCCATCAGGCGGGTGGATACGGACATGGAGGTGCCTCTCGTCGTTGAGAACTGCGGTGCGGTGATGTGGATTTCGAGCGGAGTAAGACGGAAGGGGTTCAGGGCGAGCCGGCCGCCGCCGGTCTGGCGCGTCGGCGGCGGAAGGCCTCGGCGATCTGGCGTCCGGCGCGCGGTCCGAGCACCGAGGCGATCAGCAGCAGGCCGGTGACGATGGTCTGCGAGTCGGCCGAGACGCTTTTCAGGCTCAGCAGGTTCTGCACGGTGCCGAGCAGGAACACGCCGGCGACCGCGCCGCCGATGGTGCCGCGTCCGCCGTCGAAGTCGATGCCGCCGAGCAGTACCGCGGCGATGACGGACAGTTCGAGCCCGGTGGCGTTGTCGTAGCGGGCGCTGGTGTAGTGCAGCGCCCAGATCACCCCGGCGCCGCCGGAGACCAGGCCGGTCATCGCGAACATGATCAGCTTGGTGCGCTTGACCCGCACCCCGGCGAAGAACGCGGCCTCGGGGTTGGCCCCGATCGCGAACAGCCTGCGGCCGAACGCGGTGGCGTGCAGCACGATCGCGGCGACCGCGAGCAGCACGAGGTAGAGCACGAAGATGTCCGGGATCGCGGTGCCGCCGATCCGGCCGGTGCCGAAGTCCAGGTAGCTCTGCGGGAAATCAGAGACCGCGTTCGCGCCGAGCACGATCTGCGCGACGCCGCGAAACAGCGCCAGGGTGCCGATGGTGACCGCGAGCGAGGGCAGGCCGAGCCGGGTGACCAGCAGTCCGTTGAGCAACCCGCCGGCCAGCCCGACCAGCAGGCACACCGGGATGATCAGCTGAATCGGCCAGTTCGCGTTCCACAGCGCGCCCATCAGCGCCCCGGACAGGCCCGCCATCGAGCCGACCGAGAGGTCCACCTCCCCGGCCGCGACCAGCAGCGTCATCGGCAGTGCGACGATCGCGATGGTGGTGGTGTTGCCCAGCAGGAAGGAGACGTTCAGGGTATTGCCGAAGGTGCTCTCGGTCCCGAGGCCGTAGGCGACGAGCAGGACCAGCAGCGCGGCGACGGCTACATCCCAGCGCGGCCGCAGCGTCCGCCGGTGCAGCGGCAGCAGCTGGCCGGACGCCGAGCTGGCAAGACCGCTGTTCGAAACATCTCTGTCAGCCACGGTGCGGGCTCCTCTCGCGCAGCGCGCTGGTAACGCGCCCCGCCACGATCCGGTCGACGGCGATGGCGAGCAGCAGCAGGGAGCCGTCGATCGCCTCCTCCCAGACCGAGCTGACGTTCAGCGCGGGCAGCACGCTGTTGATCGAGGTCAGCAGGAGGGCGCCGAGCGCGGCGCCGTAAACGGTGCCCACTCCCCCGGTCATCGCGACGCCGCCGACCACGACCGCGCTGATCACGGTTAGCTCATAGCCGCCGCCTGTAGTCGCATCGACGTACGCGAAGCGCGCCACGTACAACGCTCCGGCCAGGCCGGCCAGCGCCCCGGCGAATATGTACGCTGCGACGACACGCTTGCGCAGCCCGATTCCGGCCAGGCGCGCTGCCTGGGCGTTGGAGCCGATCGCGTAGAACTCGCGGCCCGAGCGGTACCGCGCCAGGTAGTACGCGACGGCCACGGTCGCGGCGACGGCGATCAGCGCGAGGTACGGGATCGGGCCTAGGCCGCCGTGCCCGAAGTCGGTGAAACCAGAAGGCAAGCTCTGCGAAGTGATTTCGCGCGGGCCGACCCAGATCGAGTCGAGGCCGCGCACCACATAGAGCATGCCGAGGGTGACCACCAGCGCGGGCACCTGGCCGAAGCTGACCAGCAAGCCGTTGACGAGGCCGAAGCCGGCGCCGAGCAGGATCGCGGCGACCACGGCCCACACCGGGTTCGCCCCGCCGGCCAGCAGGTTCCCGGCGGCGAAGGCGCTGATGCCGAGCACGGAGCCGACGGACAGGTCCACGTTGCGGGTGATCACCACGACCGCCTGGCCGACCGCGACCAGCATCAGGATCGCCGCGTCGAGCAGCAGGTCCTTGATTCCCTGGTTGCTGAGGAAGCGATGGTTGTCCAGCTCGGTGGCCAGCAGCAACAACACCAGCACGAGCAGGATGGCGGCTTGGCGGGCGCGGGCGATGAAGGCGACCAAGCGGCGCGGCGCGGTGTCTGCCCCGGGCACGGTGCCCTCGCGCGTGGCACGCATCGCTGAGGCCGCCGACCCCGAGGTGTTCGACGTCTCGGTGTTGGACGCGGAGGGTGCGGAGGTCGAGCTCATTGCGACACCTCCGCAGCGTCCTGTCCGGATCCGGCGCTGAGTCCTGGCGTGGGCAAGGCTCCGGTGGCGGCAGCCAGCACGGCCTCCTCAGTGGCGCCCTCGCGCGGCAGTTCGGCCGCGAGGCGTCCTTCATGCATCACCAGGATCCGGTCGGCCATGCCGAGCACCTCGGGCAGATCGGAGGAGATCATCAGCACCGCGACGCCGTCCGCGGCCAGCTGCGAGAGCAGCCGGTGCACTTGGGCCTTGGTGCCGACGTCGATGCCGCGGGTCGGCTCGTCCACGATCAGCACTTTCGGGGCGGTGGACAGCCACTTGCCGAGCACGACCTTCTGCTGGTTGCCGCCGGAGAGGGTGGCGACCGCGTCGGACAGCCGGCCGTACTTGAGCTCCAACCGTGCGGCCCAGTCGGCCGCGCGGGATCGTTCGGCGGCGCGGCTGACCAGACCGCCGCGGGTAAGGGTGCGCACACCGGTGAGGGTGCTGTTGCGCTCGATGGAGTGGATCATCACCAGGCCTTGCGCGCGCCGGTCCTCGGGTACTAGCGCGAGACCGGCGGACATGGCGGCGGAAGGCGAGCCCGGGCGCAGCGTCCGGCCGTCCACCTGCACGCTGCCGGCGTCCCAGCGGTCGATGCCGAATACGGCGCGGGCGACCTCGGTGCGTCCCGCGCCGACCAGTCCGGCCAGCGCGACGATCTCGCCGCGGCGCACTTGGAAGCTGACATCGGTGAACACGCCTTCGCGGGTAAGCCGCCGCACCTCGAGCGCGACCTCGCCTATCTGCGCGTCCTGCTTCGGGTAGAGCGAGTCCAGGTCCCGGCCGACCATCCGGCGCACCAGGTCGTCCGGGCCGAGGCCGCAGACCGGCTCGGTGGCGATCCAGCCGCCGTCACGCAGCGTGGTGACCGTGTCGCACAGGTCGAAGATCTCATCGAGGCGGTGCGAGATGAACAGGATCGCGGCGCCCTGTGCCTTGAGCGCGCGGGCCACCGAGAAGAGCCGGTCGACCTCGGCCGGCGTGAGCGCGGCGGTCGGCTCGTCCATGATCAGCACGCGGGCGTCGAAGGAGAGCGCCTTGGCGATCTCCACCATCTGCTGGTCCGCGATGGACAGGCCACGGGCCGGCTGATCCGGGTCGAGCGCTACGCCGAGCCGGGCGAAGAGGTCGGCAGTCCACCGGCGCACCGCGGCCCGGTCGATCCGGCCGAAGGTTGATCGGGGCTGGCGGCCCATGTAGATGTTCTCGGCGATCGACAGGTGCGGGAAGACGGTCGGCTCCTGGTAGATCACCGCGATGCCGGCGGCGCGCGCGTCGGCGGGTCCGTGGAAGACAGTGGGCTCGCCGTCCACGAGAACGCGGCCGGTCTCCGGGCGCTGCACGCCCGCGAGCACCCTCACCAGGGTCGATTTCCCGGCGCCGTTCTCGCCGGCCAGCGCGTGCACGGAGCCGGGATCGAGCGCCAGCGACACCGATCGCAGCGCGCGCACTGCGCCGAACGACACGCTCACCGCATCGAGGGCGAGGATCGGCGCGGACGCTGTCGCGGCGGGCGCTGGCGTCGGCGGTCCGGTATCGACCATGCCTGGGTCCACCGCATCGGGGCCGGCCACGCTGCCGCCCCTCTCGGTTGAATCGTTCACTCTTATCTCCACCCGGGCGCACTGGGCGCGGTGTGCTGCAGATTTTGGGCCTTTAAACGTTTCATTTGACGTGCGAGCAACGTAAGACCGGGTTTGCTGGCCCGTCAAGGGGTGAGTGCGGCGCAGTTGGTCACGATGCGATCACGAGCAGGTCAGCGCAGGTCGCGCGGTAAGAACCGGCTCACTGCGCGTGCAGTTCACGGACGCGAGGCGTGTCCGGTGGACTCGCGCGCGATGAGTTCGGGCTGAAGCACGACGCGCTGATGGGCGTGCGTGTCCGGGTCGTCGCCGGTCTCTTCCAGCAGCAGCGACGCGGCAGTACGGCCCATTTGCACGGCCGGCTGACGCACCGAGGTCAGCGGTACCGCGGCGGCGGCCGCGAATTCGATGTCGTCGTACCCGACCAGCGCGACATCGTCGGGCACTGCGACGTCCGCCGCGTAGAGGGCTTGGAGCACGCCTAAAGCGAGCAGGTCGTTCGCGCAGAACACCGCGGTCGGCCGACGCGACAGCGCGAGCAGCCGCGCTCCCGCGTCACGACCGGCGTCGACGTCGAGCCGCGGCACTTCGATGTGAGTGAGCGCGTCCTCAGGCAGCGACCGGTCCTTCAGCGCGGCCAGTGCTCCAGTGCGTCGGTCGCGGCACTGCGCCAGGTGCATCGGTCCGCTGACGTAGGTGAGCCCGACGTGACCCTTGTCGAGCAGGTGATCGGCCGCGAGGTATCCGCCGGCGACGTCGTCCACCGAGACCGAGCAGCACTCCCCTACCGGCGCTGACCGGTCCACCAGCACGAACGGGATCTCGCGGCGGCGGAAGGCGGCCAGGTTCGCGCCGGTCGGATCGGCCGGGGTGACGAGCACGCCGCGTACCCGCTGCTCGGCGAACAGGGACAGGTACTCGGCTTCTTCGAAGGGGTCCTGGGCGCTGTTGCAGAGCATCACGCCAAGGCCGGCTGCCCGCGCCTCGCGTTCGGCGCCCCGAGCCACCTGGACGAAGAAGGGGTTGGCCATGTCAAGCACGAGCATCGCCACGATCCGGCTGCGCCCGGCCCGCAACTGCCTGGCCGATTCACTGCGCACGAAGCCGAGCAGGTCGATGGCCGCCTGAACCCGAATACGCGTCTGCTCCGAAACCAAGTCGGGCCTGTTAATCACATTGGACACCGTGCCGACCGAGACACCCGCCTGCCGCGCGACGTCCTTGATGCCCACCATGCGCGCCAAGACGGCTCCTCACCGGGTCGCGAGCTGTTGCGCGCGGCCCGTTTCGAGCGAACCGCGTCCGCTCACATGGTAGGGCCGGGCTCGAATTGAACCGGGCTTTTGAAAGGGTCTAAATCGAAGAGGTGGGACGGTTGGCCCGCGTCTGCTTGACAGCCCCGGGCACTGGATCTAGGTTGCGTCACTGAAACGATTCATGCAAGCGCGGCGGCTGCGCGGCACCTGGGTGCGCGCAAGACGCTTACGGCGACAGGGCAGGGTGACGGTGATGGGTGACCGGTCGACGGTCAAAGCGCGGTTGGCCGCGTTGCAGATCGAACTGCCGTCGTGGGCGTTCGGCAACTCGGGGACCCGCTTCCGGGTCTTTCCGCAGCCAGGGGTGCCGCGCGATCCGTTCGAGAAGCTCGCGGACGCAGCGCAGGTGCACAAGTTCACCGGGGCCGCGCCGACCGTCTCGCTGCACATTCCGTGGGACCGGGTGGAGGACTACGGAAAGCTGGCCGATCACGCGGCCTCGCTCGGCCTGCGCATCGGGATGATCAACTCGAACACGTTCCAGGACGAGGACTACAAGCTCGGCAGCGTCTGCCATCCGGATGCGGCAGTGCGTCGCAAGGCTCTGCAGCACCTGCTGGATTGCGTGGACGTGATGGACGCCACTGGCTCGAGCGCGCTCAAGCTGTGGTTCGCCGACGGCACCAACTATCCGGGCCAGGACGACATCGCGGCGCGCCAGGACCGGCTGTTCGAGGCGCTGTCGGCTGTGTATGAGCGCCTTGGGGATGACCAGCGGATGGTGCTGGAGTACAAGCTGTTCGAGCCGGCGTTCTATCACACCGATGTGCCGGACTGGGGCACGGCGTACGCGCACACGCTCAAGCTCGGCGAGAAAGCTTCAGTGGTCGTGGACACCGGGCACCACGCGCCGGGCACCAATATCGAGTTCATCGTCGCGTTCCTGCTGCGCGAGCGGAAGCTGGGCGCGTTCGACCTGAACTCCCGCTTCTACGCCGATGATGACCTGATGGCGGGCGCGGCCGACCCATTCCAGCTGTTCCGCATCGTGCACGAGGTGGTGCGTGGCGGCGGGCTTGAGCCGGACGCGGGTGTCGCGTTCATGCTCGATCAGTGCCACAACATAGAGGAGAAGATCCCGGCGGTGATCCGCTCGGTGATGAATGTGCAGGAGGCCGCGGCCAAGGCGCTGCTCGTCGACACCGAAGCGCTGCGTGCGGCGCAGCAGGCGGGCGACGTGCTCGGCGCATACGAGGTGCTGATGGACGCGTACAACACGGATGTTCGCCCGCTGCTCGCCGAACTGCGCGAGGAGCAGGGCCTTGATCCAGCGCCTGTCACGGCCTACCGAGCCTCGGGCTGGCGGGAGCAGATCGTGGCGCAGCGCGTCGGCGGTACCCAGGCTGGTTGGGGAGCGTGAGCCCGAAGATGAGCACCGCGAGCGTGGACAACGCGAATACGAGCACTGTCGAGCAGCTGCTCGGACGGTCGAACCGTCTGGGTTCTGATCCGCGCAATACGAACTATGCCGGTGGCAACACCTCGGCGAAGGGCGCCGCGATCGACCCGGTGACTGGCGCTGAGGCGGAACTGCTGTGGGTCAAGGGCTCCGGTGGAGATCTGGGCACGCTGACTGCGGCGGGCCTGGCGGTGCTGCGGCTGGACCGGGTGCGCGCTCTGGTCGAGGTGTATCCCGGCGTGGAGCGCGAAGACGAGATGGTCGCCGCATTTGACTACTGCCTGCACGGCAAGGGTGGCGCGGCACCCTCCATCGACACCGCGATGCACGCGCTCGTGGACGCCGCGCACGTAGACCATCTGCACCCTGACTCCGGAATCGCCCTGGCGACCGCGGCCGACGGGGAAAAGCTGACCGCCGAGTGCTTCGGGGAGACGGTCGTGTGGGTGCCGTGGCGGCGCCCCGGTTTCCAGCTCGGGCTGGACATCGCGGCGATCAAGCGGGAGAACCCGCAGGCGATCGGCTGCATTCTCGGCGGTCACGGCATCACCGCCTGGGGCGCGACGAGCGAGGAGTGCGAGGCCAACTCGCTGCGCATCATTCAGACCGCGCAGCGATTCCTGGTGGAACGCGGCAAGAGCGAGCCGTTCGGCGCGACTGTCGCGGGATTCGAACCGCTCGAGGAGACCGAGCGCCGCGAGCGCGCCGCCGCGCTAGCGCCCGTCCTCAGGGGTCTGGCCTCCACCGACCATCGGCAGGTCGGTCACTTCACCGACAGCGAGGTCGTGCTCGACTTCCTGGCTCGCGCCGAGCACCCTCGGCTCGCGGCGCTCGGCACATCGTGCCCGGATCACTTCCTGCGTACCAAGGTCCGCCCGCTCGTACTCGACCTGCCGCCGACTGTCCGGTTGAACGAGACAATCACACGACTGCGGGAGCTGCACGCCGCCTATCGCGAGGACTACGCGGCCTACTACGCCAGGCACGCCGCGCCCGACAGCCCGGCGATGCGCGGCGCTGACCCGGCGATTGTGCTGGTACCGGGCGTCGGCATGTTCTCCTTCGGCAAGGACAAGCAGACCGCGCGCGTGGCCGGCGAGTTCTACGTCAACGCGATCAACGTGATGCGCGGCGCCGAGTCAGTGTCCTCTTATGCCCCGATTCCGGAGTCGGAGAAGTTCCGGATCGAGTACTGGGCGCTGGAGGAGGCCAAGCTTCAGCGGATGCCGAAGCCCAAGCCGCTGGCCGGACGCATCGCGCTCGTCACCGGCGCGGGCAGCGGCATCGGCAAGGCGATCGCGCACCGTATGGTCGCCGAAGGCGCGTGCGTCGTCGTCGCGGATCTCAACGCGCAGGGCGCCGCGGCCGTGGCCAAGGAGCTGGGCGGGAGCGACAAGGCGGTC